>NZ_RCSQ01000078.1:0-11534 GCF_004103255.1 Pseudoalteromonas sp. PS5 | reverse complement strand
ACAACTAAATAGCAAAATTTTAGCCTTGCCTACACGGATGTAGGTACCTTGGCGATAGCAGGACGCGGTAGCGGAGTTATCGACAAGATTTTCTCGCCTCAAAATAGACCACTTAATTAAGCAAATTGGTATGATTAAAAATGTAAGACCATCTGGATGGTGCCTTCTTCGAAATCTCGCGAAACCGTAAATCCAAGTTTTTTGGCAAGGCCTATCATGCCACTATTTTCCGGTAAAGTGATCCCTTCAATACTCTCAACGCCTTGTTTTCGGCAGTGTGTGATAGCCGCTTCCATGAGAATTCTGCCAAGTCCCAACCCCTGACAATCAGAACGCACGACCACGGCAAACTCTGCAACTAAATTATCAGGATCCATCAAGACTCTAGACACCCCTAGTGTTTGGTAGCTAGATTTATTCGGTATAGTGACAATAAAGGCCATCTCACGGTCGTAATCAATTTGTGTCATTTTTGCCAACTGATCATGGTTAAACTGCGGTAATTCACCGAAGAAACGCCGATATCTATCCTCTTTAGTCAAAGATTGATCGAACTCTTGATGAGCTCGCTCGTCTTCAGGACGAATAGGGCGCAGTGTTGCGGGGCGGCCATCTTTTAAGGTGACGGTGCTGACCAACTCCTTAGGGTATGGGCGTATTGCAAGACGCTTACGTCCTGCAACTGGCTGATAACGTTTCAAGGAGATAGTGGCGTCTAATACCTGAAACTGTCCCGAGCAGGCTAGTATGGGATTGAGCTCCATATCTCTAATATCGGGCTGATCAACCACCATTTGCGACACTCTAGTGAGTAAGGCACACAGGCGATATTTGTCTACCTTCTCAGGTAAAGCGCGCTCCTTTATGACGCCTTTATCGTGAGCTGCGGCAATAAGGTATTTTGCAAGGTTCATATTCAAAGGCGGTAAAGCTACTGCTGCTTGTGAAAAGTTTAAGCCGGTACCAGCTTCGCCTAATAAGATCACTGGACCAACACCAGGCTCGGTCTTAACCGCAATTCTTAATTCTTGCCCACCAGCACGTTTTGCCATTCTTTGTAATGAAAAGCCCTCAATTTCGGCATCGGGTGCAGCTTCACGGATCCGCAGCAGCATGGCAAATGCAGTTTGTTCAACTTCTTCAGCATCATTGAGGTTAAGTACTACGCCTCCGACTTCAGATTTAGAGGGAATATCATGACTAATGAGTTTAAGCGCAACTGGAAATCCTAGTCTCTGAGCTTGTTCTTTTGCTTCCGAGGGGGTTAAAGCAACTCTTGTTTCGATACACTCTACATCGTAATTGGCAAGTATTTGGGATGCCTGATGTGTTGCAAGTTTAGCGGCACCTGCATCTAAAAACTCATTGATCAGCGTTTTACTCTGTTTATGCTGAAGGTGAGTCTCATCACTGTAAGATTCTGGTGTTTGGGTGAGGTGCTTTTGGTTACGACGATAGCTAACTAAGTGCATAAATGCACCGACAGCTCCCTCCGGCGTGCGATAAGTTGGGATTTTTGCATTAGCGCACACTAGCCTTGCCGCGTAAGCGGCTTCTTCTCCCATAAAGTTTGTCATTACATAAGGGCGTGCCATTTTTGGAATTTTAGCCAAGGTTTCGGCAATAATTTCGGCATAGGCCGTACTTGGAGCTAAGGCTGAAGGAGTATGAATGATCAGTAAATTTTTAACTTCATCTGCCTTGAGCAAAATCTCTAGCGCCTGTTGGTAGCGCTTTGGTGAGGAATCGCCAAAAATATCGATGGGGTTGCAAGCATGATCGGTCTGTGGGATCAGGGCGCTAAGTGCTTGCTTAGTCTGCTCACTGAGCACGGCTAATTTGCCGGAGTTTTGCAGCAGCGTATCCACTGCCATAATGCCAGGACCACCGCCATTGGTTAATATAGTTAGCTGTTCTACTTGCAGCAATTTGGGGTGCAGGGCAAGGGTTTGAGTGGCAGCAAATAGCTCTCTCAGATCATTTACCCTCAGCATACCTGCGCGCTGAAACATAGCATCATACACAGCATCATCTGAGGTATTTCCTCCGGTATGATTGAGAGCGGCAATAGCACCAGCTTTGGTTTTTCCCGTTTTTATAGCAATCACAGGTTTACTAAAGGCCGCCGCTCTTGCTGCGGAGATAAACCGCCTAACATCATCGATATTATCAATATAAAGTAATATGGCCTGTGTCTTCGGATCACGACCTAAAAAATCAAGTAACTCATCAAAGTCAATATCAAGACAATCCCCGACAGAAACAAAATAGGAAAAACCAATTTTTTTATGCTGTGCCCAATCTAAAATAGTGGAACAGACAGCCGCAGATTGTGAAATAAAGGCGAGCTTTCCAGGTGCTGCTACAGTATGAGAAAAGCTGGCATTAATTCCCAAATGAGGAATTAATAATCCAAGGCAGTTTGGGCCAAGTAATGTTACTTTTGCTTCTTTGGCTGCTTCTTTTAGCTGTTGTTTATGCTGATTATCAAGACCTGCGGCAATAATAACAGCATGTTGACAGCCTATTTCTCCCAGTTCGGTGATTATTTTAATCAGCGTTTGTTTGTTGGTGGCTATGACGGCGAGGTCGGGGACTTTCGGAAGCTGTTTGATGGTTTCATAAGCCAGTACACCATGCACCGCCACGTGTTTTGGGCTAACAGGCATAATTGGCCCTTTAAATCCGCCTTGAAGCAAGTTGCGCATCACGATAAAGCCAGCGCGATCAGGGTGGTTAGAGGCCCCAATTACGGCAATTGATTTTGGGTTAAAAAATTGGCTAATGCGTTTTACGCTCATATTGATTCCTAATTCAGCCTCGGCTCATATCTATCACTCTACCATTTTGCTGGCAGTTTTCGAGCGCTACAGTGGTAGACTTTGATCTACCCCCGTTATAATACCAATTAGACTTAATACTCGCTCAATTTGAAGGAGCCACTCTGACGCTGACTAAGTCAGGTTTTTTCACCTTAAGATAGCGCACTTAATTAAGCATATAGGTTTAAGAGTTTGAAAGTCACAACGAAGGCATAACCCCGAGGATAGAAAGATGTCGACTATGAGTAAATATTTAGCCCCAGCCGCGCTATTATCACTGGCAGTGGTGATAAGTAGTTGGTTGATAAAAGACACCATTATTGCAGTAAAAGGCATGGAGCGAACCGTTAGTGTGAAGGGCTTATCTGAACAAGAAGTTAAAGCAGATACGGTAATTTGGCCGGTGTTTTATCGTGATGCCGATAACGACCTTGAAACGCTTGTTGAGCGCACCGAAAAGAAAAATGCAGCCATTCGGGCATTTCTAACCTTGCAGGGGTTTGATGCGTCTGAGCTATCGGTGTCGGCACCTTCTATCACAGACAAATATGCTCAAGAGTATGGCCAAAATAATCAAGGGTTTCGTTATGTAGCAAAGGCCGGAGTCACGGTATATTCTAATAATCCTGATAAAGTTTCCCAAGCATTGGGTCAGCTGAATGAACTGGCAAAACAAGGTATTGCTATCACTAAAGATGACTATCAAAATCGAGTAGAGTATTTGTTTACTGGTCTTAATGATATTAAGCCTGAAATGGTGCAAGAAGCGACGCAAAAAGCGCGAGAAGTTGCGGTAAAATTTGCTAAAGATTCTGACTCTGTGCTTGGCAAAATAAAATCGGCAAGGCAAGGGCAGTTTAGTATTCGTGATCGAGACAGTAACACACCACAAATTAAAATCGTGCGCGTGGTAACGAGTGTGGAATATTACTTATCGGATTAAAACGCGTTTATTACGCGGCTAAGCGAGCAAAAATGACAAATTCGTCAAACAAGCAAAGCTCCTTCTATCAAAGGGCTTTTGCTTGTTTATTTCTTGCCAATTAATAACTCGTTTTCGATTGGTATAAACTCACTGGCAGCACGGATCAAAGAAGCAGCGGTAAGTTGCGGCACGCCGTAAACTTCAACTCGAGTATGGTATTTATCTCTAAGTTTACTGGCGAGTAAATCAAAGTCACCATCACCAGTAACTAGAATTATCACATCGGACTTTGCTGCGCACTCCATCGCATCTATTGTAATGCCAACGTCCCAATCACACTTCGCTGATCCATCGGCACGTTGAATATAAGGCTTTAATTTCACCTCAAAGCCTATTGCTCGTAAGATATTCTGGAACTGTCTTTGTTTATCATCACCTCGTTCGCTGGAATAGGCAATGGCTTGATATACCTCGCGATCAGCCGTTGCTTTGCGCCAAAACGCATTATAGTCAAAGCCCGTTTGGTAGGCTTGCTTGGTGGTGTAATAAACATTTTGAGCATCGACTAAAATGGTGACTTTTTCCATAACGGACTCTTAGCAATAGGTTTGCTTTATGATAGCAAGATTAGCGCTTGTTTAGCCATTTAGTCATCGCGGCATCATAGGCTTTTTTAATGGCTCCGCCATCGCAAGGGCGGGGCGCAGTACGCCAATTCTTATTTAACCCCTCCGGTGTCGGAATACTCGGATCGGGTCTAACCTCAGCATAACACAGGCCATTTTCGCGGTAGACGGTGTATTGAGGCGTAGACTCGAGTTGTTCTCTTTGCATGCTCGCAGCGGTAGTTTGATGCCTTTTAGGCACGGTGATCCGCTGCGGCTTTGCTTGATTTGGGCTAAGAACAATATCACTGGCCGAGCGCTCTAAAAGTTGCTGGCGAAATTGCGAGATTGCTTTTCGATGATTTAGCTTTTTAGGTTGCGTGGTGACGGCCGTTTTGGCCTCGTGCTTGGTTGTATTTTCAACCGCTGGCTTTGTTGGTTCTACTTGTGTCGCTTTTGGTACTTCGACTATATTGTCCTGCTGTGTCGGTTTTAACTCTTTTACTGGCTTATCTTCAGTGAGCGCCGGGGTCTTAACAGGCTCCGACTTAGGCTTAGTAGGCTCAATAACCAAATAGGTTTTCATTGCTTTAATTGGCAACGGCTTTGAGGGGGCGTAGGTACTTTGCTGCAGGTACCACCCGAGCAGTAGATGCAGCAAAATAGAGCCGATGATGGTGAAACTAATCAGGTTGTTTTGGAGCAGCCGCATTATTCTTATTAAATCCTTGAGTCGTGCGGGGTTAGAGTTTAATAAAGGCTTAATTGTTCCCTCAATAGGCAAATTAATCTGTGACTAATTGTGCGGAAATATGTTTTAGCAAGGTGAGTTCACGTAAAACGGACATCCCTTTGTTATTTGCATCATTGAGTTTTGCTTCGTTATGCGCGATGGCTTGGTTTATATTGATCCACACCGGTTTCATACCATTGGCGTGTTCATAATCCTCCATGGTAGGGGTATCAAATTCGCCACAAATCTCACAAACATAGCAATAAGAGATTATATGTATATTGTCATGATCGGGTTTATACCAAGGGCGGTACTCTTCATAGCGGCCAAACGGCGTCACCCCTGTGATGGATACTGCACCTGTTTCTTCTTTTAGCTCGCGCTCCAATGCTACTTCTAAGCTTTCACCCTCGTCGACGCCACCACCTGGTAGGGTGTAATCGTCATAACGCTTGGTGTAAAGCAGTAAAATATCACTACCCCTAAGGACGATAGCGCGAGCGGTTTTTCTGGTAAAACAAGTGCCCTGAAGTGGAATGGCTGGAGTAGTATTAAGGTTCTGCATGGGGTTTAACTTCAATCTAGATAATTAAGGATAGTGTGATAAGGCGATACGCTAAGCCTCAGCGTATCGCGATTGGATGGTCTAAAATGGTGCTGGATACGCTTTGAATACAGTATCAATCTCTGCTAAGGCTTCTGCACACAAGGGAGTTTCAAACGCGTGAATATTTTCTTTAAGTTGTGCCATGGTCGTAGCGCCAATTATGGTTGAAGTCACGCCATCGACTTGGTTGCACCATGCCAGTGCCAGCTGAGCCGAGGTCATATTGAATTCGTTGGCAATGTCTACATATTTGGCAACGGCTTCTTGAGCTAATTGCGTGTCTCTGAATAAGCCCTGTCGTTGTACCAAAGTCCAGCGGCTGCCTTCGGGTCTTGCGCCGCCTAAATACTTACCACTTAGCATTCCGCTGGCAAGCGGTGACCAAGGTAAATAGGCAATATCTTCGTTCACACAGCTCTCAATGAGGTATGGCCAATCCTTTGCGTGTAACAAGCTAAATTCATTTTGAATAGAGACAGGCTTTGGCAAATTGTGTTGTTTGGCCAAGTTAAGATAGGTGTGAATTCCCCATGGCGTATCATCTGAAAGACCCCAATGGTTAATTTTTCCGGCTTGAATACATGTTGCTAGCCCCTCTAAAATATCTAACATCCCATCACGTTCTTCATCACTGTTAAGAGCTGTGAGTGGCAACATACCAGGCCATTGCTTACCAAAGTGCGGGGAGGTGCGATTTGGCCAGTGTAACTGATACAGGTCTATGTAGTCGGTATTTAGGCGCGCTAAAGAATCGTCTACGGCTTGGATCACGGCCTTACCTGTAATGGCATTACCTTCACGGATCCAAGGTAAGCCAGCACCTGCAATTTTTGTTGCAACAACGAGCTTTTCGCGCTTTTCTTGATGGCGTTTTAGCCAGTTACCTATGATAGCCTCGGTTTTACCATAGGTATCTGGTGATGGGGGAACTGCATACATTTCAGCGGTATCAATGAAGTTAATACCACGGCTTAGTGCATAATTGATCTGCTCGTCGGCATCATGCTGGTTGTTTTGTACGCCCCAAGTCATGCTTCCAAGACAAATGCGTGAAACTTCAAGTGGGCTACTACCAAGTCGTGAGTACTTCATGCAGGCTCCTGATTAATTACTGAATGATTAAATATAGCCAAAGTAACGGATCTAGTGCTTTGAACTGTATTGATATTGTTAGCATTATCTCTGTTTTGCAGTGCAACTTGCAACAGACATCCACACAAGTATAGTCCAGATCATTGTGACCTATGTTCGAGATTGCAACAGTTGCAAAATTAGCACATAATAAACACTGTTTATTTAGACAGTGTTTTGGCGTGCGTAAATTTATTCATATTGATATGGACGCGTTCTACGCCTCGGTAGAAATGCGTGATAATCCAGAGCTTGCAAAAGTACCTATGGCTATCGGTGGACGAAGTCACCGTGGGGTACTATCGACGGCAAATTATATTGCCCGGCAATATGGGGTGCGCTCTGCTATGTCGAATTATCAAGCGAAAAAACTCTGCCCGCAGCTAGTCATAGTCCCTGGAAGAATGGACGTATACAAAGCAATTTCACAGCAAATTCGAGCTATCTTTTCTCGCTATACGCCGCTTATTGAGCCATTGTCTTTGGATGAAGCTTATCTTGATGTTACAGACTGCGAGCTATGTTGTGGTAGTGCGACCCTTATTGCTGAACAAATTCGAGCAGACATATTCAAAGAAACAGGTTTAACCGCTTCTGCTGGGATCGCACCGATTAAGTTTTTGGCTAAAATTGCCAGCGATGAAAACAAACCCAATGGTCAGTGCGTTATTCCCCCTCACCAAGTAAGCGCTTTTATTGATGCGTTGCCCCTTAAAAAGATCCCTGGTGTAGGTAAAGTGACGCAACAGAAGCTTCTTGCGATGGGGCTTGAATATGGGAATGATGTTAAAGCGCTATCTGAAGCGCAATTACGCCAGTCATTTGGTAAGTCTGGCACTGTGTTGTGGCGACGCTGCCAAGGCATAGATGAGCGCCGGGTTGAGACTGACCGGGTGCGTAAGTCTGTGGGTGTTGAGACTACTTTTGCAGAAGACACGCTCGACCTAGCTACGCTTAAGCAGGTCATCACAGAAAAGCTCTTGCCAGAGCTTACACGCCGAGCACAGCCTTATCTAACACGTGGATTTAATAAGCTTGGTGTGAAAGTGAAATTTTACGATTTCACTCAAACTACGAAAGAGTGCCAATATCAACATATTGATCTGGCCATTTTTGAAGAGCTGCTGGTGGAAGCTATGTCACGGCAAAAATTTAAACCAGTTCGTCTGATAGGGTTGCATATTGGTTTAAATGAAAAACCGGGTGATCAAGCACAGCTTGGGCTTTTTGATGGTTAGACTAAAAGATAACTGCAAATAATTTATTTTATGCTAGCTTCGAAGTTGTCGTGGAACAAACTAATCACGCAATGTGCGTGTAATTAAAACAACAACAAGAGGTAAGCATTATGCAATCCATAATGATCGTACTTTTCGGCATTATAGGGATGTTATTTGGATGGTTTGTCTATTCCAAATTTATTGCTGAAAAAATCTTTAAAATGGATGACAACTTTGTCACGCCAGCTCATGAATTGGAAGATGGTGTTGACTATGTACCGACGAATAAAGTGGTACTATGGGGGCATCACTTTACTTCAGTCGCAGGTGCGGCACCCATTGTTGGTCCTGCTATTGCTGTTTATTGGGGCTGGGTGCCAGCGGTGCTTTGGGTTGTATTTGGCACTATATTTTTTGCTGGTGTTCATGATATGGGCGCGCTATGGGCAAGTGCTCGCCATAAAGGTAAATCGATGGGGGCGCTGTCAGAAAGCGTCATCGGTAAGCGTACTCGTTCATTGTTTATGATTGTGGTCTTCCTTGTACTGCTCATGGTTAATGCAGTATTCGGCGTGGTGATTGCAAACTCTTTTGTGGGTAATCCTAATGCGGTATTCCCAGCTTGGTCGGCTATTGTTGTAGCGCTTATCATCGGTCAATTGCTAAAACGAAAAGTGCCGCTAGTGCCGCTGTGTATTATCGGAGTTATTGTGCTCTACGCGACCATTTATATGGGGAGCAGCATGCCTATCACCTTACCAACAGAAATGTTTGGCCTCGGTGATAAAGCAAACTGGATCATCATTTTATTTATGTATGCAGCGGTGGCATCATTACTACCTGTGTGGATGTTATTACAGCCACGTGATTTTATTAATGGTATGCAGTTGCTGGTTGGCTTGGTTTTATTATACGGAGCAGTGTTTGTGGTGATGCCAGATATTACTGCACCGGCATTTAATACCCATACGGTCGAAAATACCCCTAGCATTATCCCGCTCCTATTCGTAACGATTGCCTGTGGTGCGGTATCTGGCTTCCACGGAATTGTCTCCTCAGGAACGAGTTCTAAACAACTAGACAAAGAAAAAGATGGCCGTTTTGTAGGTTACTTAGGAGCAGTTGGTGAAGGCTCATTAGCATTGATCACTTTGGTCGCCGTGAGTGGTGTGATGCTCGCAGTATCGCCAGAAGAGTGGCACGAAATTTATAGTCACCTTGGTGCCGGTAGCGTATCAGCCTTCATTAATGGTGGCTCAAACCTTATCAGTACAGGTTGGGGGTTACCAGTTGAAATCGCATCGACGCTACTTGCGGTTATGGTTGTTCTTTTTGCAGGCACGACGATGGACTCTGGCGTTAGGCTACAGCGCTATATTATCCAAGAGTGGGGCGAGATCTATAACATCAAGTTCTTGAACAACGGTATCATCGCAACCTTATTTGCTGTAGGGTGTTGCTTGTTACTTGCCTTTGGCGCAGGTGGTACATCGGGTAGTGGTGGTATGGTGATTTGGCCGCTGTTTGGTTCGACTAACCAAATCTTGGCAAGCTTAACTCTGCTGGTTATCTCAGTGTACCTTATCAAATTAGGGCGTCCCGCCAAGTACACTTTAATCCCAATGGTATTCGTACTGGTAATGGCGTTCTTTGCTGGTGTGATCAAGCTAGGGGAATACTATCAAAAAGGCAACTGGCTGTTGGTTGTGCTTGACGTTATCGTGCTGGTGGTCAGTATTTTGGTGATGTTAGAAGCTTGGTCGGTGATAAGCAAAACCAAAGCAAAACCAGATGAAGCCCGTGATATGTCGTAGTTCCCTTGGAACTTACTCATAAATCACCTATAGTCGGCCCTAATTCTAATATAGAAAAGGGCGTTTTTATGTCTTTTCCAATTGCATTACCTTGCAACACCTTATTTGAAAGCGATGCTGATGCTATCGTTGTTGTTACTCATGATATCCAAAATCTCGGCAGTGCACAGCTTGACGAAGTTGCGGCGCCATTTTTAGCCGTTGATGCACGTATTGCTCAAAAGGCAAGCTTACTTGTTTCAGACAAAGTGCCGGGCAACCGTTTAGTGATTGCACCAACTGGGCCACTTGATAGAGATTATGATGATGTGCGCCGTTTCTTTGAGGCAGCAAAAGCCGGCATTTTAGAAGCAAAAGCAGCAGGTGCTGTAAAACCTGTGCTTGCTGTTGTTAATGTGCCTGCCGATGCTCGTTACGAAAATGCTCGTGCTGTAAGCTTTTTAGGTGCATGCCAAGGTTTATGGCAGCCATTAGAAGCTCGTGAGTACCGTGGTGATGCAATTGAGCCAATCGAGGCGATTTATGTTTTTGAAGCATCAGCACAAAGCTGCGATCAACTGAGCGCAATCGCGGCTGGTCAGTATGCTGCACGCGATTTATGTGGTACCGAGCCTGAGCGCATGGCACCACCACGTTTTGCTGATTACTGCGTTGAGCTGTTCCAAGGTTCTGCGGTAAGCGTTGAGGTTATCGCTGATCGTAAAATTATGGATGAGCAGTATCCTTTACTCAGTACTGTGGCGCGTGCGTCTTACGCCGTTGAACGCCATCACCCTCGTGTTGTAAAAATGGCATACGAGCCTGAAGGTGATGTTGAGCGTACTCTTATTTTTGTTGGTAAAGGTCTTGTTTACGATACCGGTGGTGCCGACCTTAAAGTAGGTGGCTTTATGGCAGGCATGAGCCGAGATAAAGGTGGTGCGGCTTCAGTGGTTGGTTTTATGGAAGCGGTTGCTAAGTATCAGCCAAAAGGCGTTAAGGTTATTGCTTACCTTGCCGTGGTTCGTAACTCGATTGGTTCTGACTGTTTCGTACCAGATGAAATTATTGAGAGCAGGGAAGGGGTTCGCGTTCGTATTGGTAATACCGACGCTGAAGGACGCTTGGCAATGGGCGACTTGCTCAGCGAGGCAAAAGATTTAGCATTGGGTGAGAAAAAACCTGAGATCTTTACGGTTGCAACACTGACAGGTCATGCAGCACGCGCTATGGGTCCTTACAGTGCTTACGTTGAGAATGGTCCTGCACGAGCAGCACACGTATCTCGTAAGATTGCAGATATGGGTGACCTGTGGGCTGACTGTGCGGAAGTGTCCCGCAGCCGACGCGAAGATTATGATTTTGTCCAACCACGCACCCTGGCAGACGATGTACTATCGAGCAACAACGCACCATCGGCCGTGACAGCTCGTGGTCACCAATTCCCAATGGCATTTTTGGCAATCGTTGGTGGTTTAGACAAGCACGGTTGTAACGCCGAGTTGCCAATTCCGTATGTACATATGGATATTGCAGGTAGTGGTGTTGAAGGCGGTGACTGGCAGCATGGCAAGCCAACTGCTGCAACCGTAGCAAGCTTATTTGCAAGGTATTGTATTTAATACCAATTGAATTAATTCTATAATCAATTTGAAGGGTGAAATAGCATATTAGCTTCGTTAAAAATTTCTCATTTAG
>NZ_RCSQ01000077.1:0-29371 GCF_004103255.1 Pseudoalteromonas sp. PS5 | reverse complement strand
AAAATTGGTATAAGCTTGGAGATGACGTTTCTGTCAGTGCTTTAAGATACGCACAATAAAACTTTAATATTGCCTTTAGTGGTATAATATCGAACAATACGACTATCTGTTGAGTGCTAAACTCATTGTTTCCTTTAGATAAGTAGCATGCATGACGACGCAAGAAAATAAGCAAATTAGAATGGCACAAGCGCTTTCTGAGCGCGCCCATGACCTTCTTATCAGCCTTAACTTTGCCCAAAAGCAAATCGGCTATATCCATACTTTTGATATTAGTTATGGAGAAAATATTGCCCAGCGTACCATGCTTGAGGTGGAGATTGCTGCGGCTGCAAAACGACAGGAAAGCAGTACGACTCATCATAAATACATAGCTAAAGCAAGTAAGCACTTACATTCAGTTATTGAAGAGGCAATTGCAAAACAATTACATGATCTTGATACCATTTACCATGAAGTGGTTGGCATTCAAGATTCGGTTCCTGCCATTTTTGATATTTTGGCTGTGCGTTCAGCGTCAGTAGGGCGATTAGAGCCACTCGTAAATGACCTCAGTTGGTTAGGGCGAGAGCTTGTATCTTTGGTGAATTTGCCGCAGTATCGTAAGAAAAATAGCAAAGGCACATCGATTAAAGTCGATACCCCCGCGCTGGCACTGAGGTATTTGGGCTTAGAAAACCTGCAAATGGTGATCCCGACGATGGCGGTGAGGCATTGGATGCCCCATGCAACAGAACCGTTTGGCTTAATGAAGCGTAAAATGCGGGAGCTAAGTATGAGCACTGCTATTGCAGCAAAGGAGCTTGCCCCATTTTTTGGTGTTAAAGAACAACATGCCTTTACCTTGGGAATGTTACTTGAACTGGGCAAAATTGCGTTAGTCAGACTGTATTTACGTACTTTTGAAAGAGTATGGCAAGCCAAAGTACAAATCGCCCGTGATAAAAAGCAAAAAGATCTACATACCGCGCTAATGGAGCTATCTCCAGATCCCCTATTTTTGCGTAACTTGCTGTTAGAACACTCCGCAGATATATCTCGAAAACTAATAGAGAAAATGGAGCTGCGTTACCTTCCCTTTAATGCGGTAATGGAAGAGTATTCGCAAACTTATTTACCAAAATCGCATAAAAAAATAGCGGATCCGTTACCACTGACACAAGTGATGCAAAAAGCCTATGGCTATGCTCAAATGCTTGTTTTAAAAGACAGTCAGTTGATAGAAGATGACGAAGCTGAGATTTTACTCAGTCACCTAGAACTCACTGAAGAAATGCGTCAGCAATTGGCAAAATGTGCATTCCATAACCTTCAGTTGACGATTTTGTAAAAAAAAACGGAATTTTTTTTGCGACTATTCATTCAGAACCTAACCTTTAATGATCTGTGCAAGGCTGCATCGTGCTTGCTTTGCCCTGAATATCAGCCCTAAATAGTTATTCACTTGAGTTGAGAATATATGTTAAACCCTTGAATGCAAAGGGCTGGGAACATGCTATAAGTGAGACAAATGGCGCTTTTTCTGAAATAATGAGCGTATGAATTTTGTGCCATCAAGGGGCGGGTCAAAATACATAGCACCTAATTGGTGTGAATAAATATCCTATCAAGCGGTGGCAATACGCCAACCTTCAAACGGAATGACTCCTTGTTTGCACTTTCACTCACCAAATATGAGGAAATAAAATGACTATCAATCGTGAATTGTTTGACGACGTAATGGTACCTAACTACGCACCTTCTGCTGTGATCCCAGTAAAAGGCGAGGGCTCTCGCGTGTGGGATCAAGAAGGTCGTGAATACATCGACTTTGCTGGTGGTATCGCAGTTAACTGTTTAGGTCATTGTCACCCAGCTTTGGTGGGCGCATTAAAAGAGCAAGGCGAAAAAATTTGGCATTTGTCTAATGTAATGACTAATGAGCCTGCACTACGTCTTGCGAAAAAGCTTACTGATGCAACATTTGCAGAAAAGGTCTACTTCGCCAACTCTGGCGCAGAAGCGAACGAAGCGGCACTAAAACTTGCGCGCCGTTGGGCACTTGACAAGTTCGGTGCTGAAAAATCGCAAATCATTTCATTTAATCAAGGTTTCCACGGCCGTACATTCTTTACGGTTACTGTTGGTGGTCAAGCTGCGTATTCGGATGGTTTTGGTCCAAAGCCTGGCGATGTAGTTCACACAAACTACAACGACTTAGCAGCGTTTGAAGCTCTTATCTCTGACAATACTTGTGCAGTGATGATGGAACCGCTACAAGGTGAAGGTGGCATTATTGCACCAACCGCTGAGTTTGTTAAAGGTGTGCGTGAACTATGTGATAAACACAACGCGCTACTTATTTTTGACGAAGTACAAACTGGTGTTGGTCGTACAGGTGAACTTTACGCATACCAAGGTTTAGGAGTAACGCCAGACATTCTAACCACAGCTAAAGCACTAGGTGGTGGCTTCCCTATCGGGGCAATGATCACGACCACTGAAATTGCTGCGCACCTAAAAGTAGGTACTCACGGTTCAACATATGGTGGTAACCCATTAGCTTGTGCGGTTGCTGAAGCTGCATTTGATACCGTTAACACAACAGAAGTGCTTGACGGTGTAAAAGCAAAAGAACAGCTTTTCCGTGAATTACTTAATGACATCAACGAAAAGTACAACGTATTTAGTGAAGTACGTGGTAAAGGTCTATTGCTTGGTGGCGTAGTTACTGAAAAGTATCAAGGCAAAGCAAAAGAGTTCTTGGTTGAAGGTATCAAACAAGGCGTGATGTCACTTGTGGCTGGTGCAAACGTGGTACGTTTTACTCCATCTTTAGTTATTCCTGATGCTGACATTCGCGAAGGAATGGCACGCTTTGAAAAAGCGGTTGCTGCGGTAGTTGCTAACAACGCCTAATACTGATTGCAAGGTCACCTTTTGGTGGCCTTGTTGTTATCCACATTTTTGAGGAGTAAGCGGGCTCATGATGATCCTTCGCCCAATCCAAGAAAGCGATTATCCAGCGCTTTTAAACATTGCTCATGAATCAGGCCACGGTTTTACCTCTTTGCCTGTTAACGAAGAGCTATTACAGAAGAAGATTGCACGTTCAGTTGCTTCATTTGGTAAGCAAGCAGACAAGCCTTTTGATGAAGGGTATTTATTTGTATTAGAAGATACAGAAACTGGCGAGGTGGTTGGTACCAGTGGTATCGAAGCTGCGGTTGGTTTGGATGATGCGTTTTATCATTACCATCTGAGCAAAGTGATCCATTCTTCTCGCACGCTGAATGTTTACAAAGCAGTGGATATTTTAACGCTATGTAATGATTACACTGGCGCAACGGAACTATGCACGCTGTTCTTAAAGGATGGTTATCGTAAGGGAAGCAACGGCAAACTCTTATCTCGCTCTCGCTTTATGTTTATTAATCAACATCGTGCGCGCTTTGCCGAAACCGTGATTGCAGAAATGCGCGGCGTGTCGAATGAACAAGGTGAAAGTCCATTTTGGCAGTGGCTTGAAGAGCATTTCTTCTCTATGGACTTCCCAACTGCTGATTACCTCACGGGTATTGGCCAAAAGGTCTTTATTGCAGAGCTAATGCCAAAATACCCAATCTACGTGAATCTGCTCAGTGAAGAAGCACAAGCGGTGATTGGTGAGGTACATGACAATACTCGCCCTGCGATTGAGTTATTAAAGAGTGAAGGTTTCACCTTTAACGGTTACGTTGATATTTTTGACGCAGGCCCTACTGTTGAAGCCAAAGTGAGCAATATTCGCACGGTACGCAATAGCGAAAAGCGCACAGTGAAAATAGGCGATAGTCAAGGTGGATTCCCTGTTATGGTCGCAAATGATAAACTTGTGGACTATCGCGCAGCGGTCATAGAGTTAACTTTGTCTGATGACAATGAGATAACGCTTGCTCCACATGTTGCTGCGGCGCTAAAAGTAGAAGAAGGCGATCAAGTAAGCCTAGTGAAGATTTAAGATTGGGAACAGATTATGACAACACATGCAGCACAACTAATTAACGGTGAGTGGATTGCAGGACAAGGCGAAAGCTTTAGCTCTGTAAACCCAGCAAACAACGACGTAATTTGGACAGCAAACGCAGCAACAGCAGCGCAAGTTGATAGCGCAGTAAAAGCAGCACGTGAAGCTTTCTATTCATGGAGCGACATGAGCTTTGCAGCGCGCTTAGAAATTGTTAAGCGTTTTGCTGAAGTACTAAAAGAAAATAGCGAAGAGTTGGCCATCGCAATTGCTAAAGAAACGGGCAAACCACTTTGGGAAACTCGCACCGAAGCGGGCGCTATGGTAGGTAAAATCGCAATTTCTGAGAAAGCTTATCAAGAGCGTACTGGCGTGGTTGAAAATCCAATGCCTGTTGGTCGTGCAGTTATTCGTCATAAAGCGCACGGCGTGGTTGCGGTGTTTGGCCCATATAACTTCCCAGGCCATCTACCTAATGGTCACATTGTACCTGCGCTACTGGCTGGTAACACGGTTATTTTCAAGCCGTCTGAACTCACACCATACGTTGCTGAGCTTACGCTTAAATACTGGCAACAAGCGGGTCTTCCTGCGGGCGTGATTAACTTAGTTCAAGGTGAAGTTGAAACTGGTAAGGCACTGGCGTCACATGCTGGTATCGACGGCTTATTCTTTACCGGGTCTTCTCGTACTGGTCATTTATTACATGAGCAATATGCGGGTCAACCAGGCAAGATCTTAGCCCTTGAGATGGGCGGAAATAATCCATTAATTGTAAAAGACGTGGCGGATACCAAAGCGGCAGTGCATGACATTATTCAATCTGCGTTTATCTCAAGTGGTCAACGTTGTACTTGTGCTCGTAAGCTATTCCTTCCGGCAGGTGAGCAAGGTGACATCATCCTTGAGCAACTGATCAAAGCGACTAAAGCGATTAAGGTTGGCAACTTTGATGATGCAGAACAACCATTTATGGGTTCAATGATCTCAAATGCAGCTGCAGCCGGTATGGTAAAAGCACAGCAACAGCTTGTTGAGTTAGGTGGTGAGTCGCTTATTGAGCTTACTCATAAAGAAGGCACAGGCTTTGTAACGCCAGGTATCATCGAATGTACTAACATTGCAGACTTCCCTGATGAAGAACACTTTGGCCCGTTATTAAAAGTATTCCGCTACACAGACTTTGACGCGGCCATTGAAAAAGCAAATGAAACAAGCTTTGGTCTTTCAGCGGGTCTACTCGGTGACCACGAAGCTGACTATGACCGCTTCTTACGCCGTATTCGCGCTGGTATTGTTAACTGGAACCGTCCAATCACAGGTGCGTCAAGCGCTGCACCATTTGGTGGTATTGGTGCTTCAGGTAACCACCGTGCAAGCGCTTATTATGCAGCAGATTACTGTGCATACCCAGTTGCTTCAGTAGAATTAGAGAAGGTAACATTACCTGCAAGCTTGAGCCCAGGTTTATCTTTAGATTAAAATAGCACTATCAATTTTATTGATAAAAAAGCAGCTTCGGCTGCTTTTTTGTGTCTAGTTGTCTACAAAAGTAGCAATCGAAAAAACTTTCTGCTTAAATCAATAGGAGATGTCTTTGATAAGTTCAGGTGAGCAAAGTATGGTTTTAGATAAACAAGGATATGATGATTTAGTCATGTATTTGACGCAAAATTTAGCCTTGTTTGAGAAGTCTGGGACGGTAGAGCCTGGTGCTCCAACAGTCTTGGAATTGATCGAAGATGTGATTGCTGAAAACGTTATCCGTATTTGCGAGCAACACAGTGAACTTTCTACAGAGCAGCGTAGCATGATTGTGCGCGAGGTAGACGGTATTGTGTATGACTTGCAAGAAGTGCTATCAAGCGTTGTTGATAGGCGTGTCACCACGGAGCAAAAAGAGTTTATTGAAGAATTTGCCGGGTTGGTGAAAAACCTGTTTGACTCAGCGGTGTAGGTTGGCACAATTATCGTTAATAGAACCATGCTGCCTGTAAAGTGCAAAGTGGAATATAAAATACACCGCCCCGTGGCGGTGTTATTGCTTTTATAAAGGATAACTATGTTAGCTTGCGTTAAATGGGTTGAAGGCGATACCTTCATTGGGCGCTCAGCGTCAGGGCACAACGTGGTATTTGATACCGGCGCCGACAGTGCTGCACCAAGCCCAATGGAAATGGTATTGATGTCAGCTGGCTGCTGCTCGTCGGTTGATGTGGTCAGTATTTTACAAAAAGCGCGTCAGGATGTTACTGACGTCGAGGTAAAGCTTACCGCAGAGCGCGCTCCAAGTGCGCCACGGGTTTTTACAAAAATTAATTTACACTTTGTGGTAACGGGACGAAATGTCTCTGAAAAACACCTAGCAAGAGCCATTAGTTTGTCAGCTGAAAAGTACTGCTCCGTGGCTTTAATGCTTGAAAAAGCAGTAGAAATTACGCATAGCCATGAAGTGATTGAAATTGACGCGAAATAACGCTTTTTCATGGCGTTATTTTCGTATAAAATCCGCGAACTTTTGTTTCTGCAACGCAGATTTTTTGTATTAAGGTGGGTCTATCGTGAACAAGCCCTTTGATAAAATTAAACTCCATGGCTTTAACAACTTAACTAAGAGTTTAAGCTTTAGCATTTACGATATTTGCTACGCCAAGACCGAGCAGCAACGTAAAGAGTATCTAGAATATATTGATGAGCAATACAGTGCTGATCGTTTGACGGATATTCTCAAAGACGTGACAGATATTATTGGTGCAAACGTATTAAATATTGCACGTCAAGACTATGAGCCACAAGGGGCAAGTGTGACGATCCTAGTATCAGAAGAGCCTGTTGAACAACAGACTTTTGATAGCAACGAAGCACCTGGTCCATTACCTGATTCAGTGGTTGCACACTTAGATAAGAGCCACATTTGTGTGCATACTTATCCTGAAGCACACCCTCATGATGGCATTTGTACGTTCCGAGCAGATATTGAAGTATCAACGTGCGGTATTATTTCACCACTTAAAGCACTGAACTTCTTGATTCACTCGCTAGAGTCAGACGTAGTAACAATCGATTACCGCGTACGTGGTTTTACTCGTGACGTAAATGGCGTGAAGCACTACATTGACCACGCTATTCACTCTATCCAGAATTACATGACGGAAGACACTAAAGATGCCTACCACATGGTAGATGTAAACGTGTATCAAGAGAACTTATTCCACACTAAGATGATGCTTAAGGAAACAGATTTAAATGCGTATCTGTTTGGATTGAGCACCGATGATTTAGACCAAGACGAAGAAGAAGAAATTCGCCAAAAGCTAAATCGTGAAATTCAGGAAGTGTTCTACGGTCGTAATTTACCTGAGACGGAATAATCCGTAGTATCAGGATAAGTAACAGTAAAAGGCGCTTTGGCGCCTTTTTTAATGTCTGAAATTCCTTGTTAAGTTATCATATAAGCGCATAGAGCACGACTGTGCCCGCTTATAATGTGACAGTTATAAAATCACTAAGATTCGTTTTCTAATTCCTCATCTGGCGTATCAGGACGCTGACGTTCAACAAAGATAGTGGCCAGTAGGGTAGTGATGACGCAAGAAAGCAAAATTGACTTTAGGATATCGTAGTTTTTGTAGATGAAACTCCAACTCCAAAATTGTGTTGCGAAGCTTTTATTTACGCCGATGTACTCTAAATTACGAATAATATTTTCACCGAAGGCTGCTAAATCCACTATTACAAATGCAAAGTAAATTCCGTATAGTACCGGATCGGCGTATGTCATATAGACTGCGCGCCAATTATCAGGGTTAGTAAAGCGCACATACCTCAAGGAAAGTCGAACTCTGTACTTCAGAATCATTAGTGCAATAAAATCACAGACTAGGTGTAAGCTATATATTAAAGCATTTGTCTGATAGGCGGGTAGTCCTGCTTTGTTAAGATTCATAAAGTAACTAAAAAAACCATATTCAATAAAGCTCAACACCAATAGTATCAGCACAATATGCTTAATATTTTCTTGGCCTCTTAAAAAGAAGCTAGTCATAGCTATACAACCCATAAATAACAAATGCAGGGCATTTATAGACTGATAGTGCAAACCGATAAAAATAAGGGCTAGGACTGCACAGAATAGCAACACAAACCAAGAACGCTTCATTTATTCCTCTCTATTTTGTTGTGGCTTCGTAACTTAGCCACCTTCCTTCACTTTCGGGTCTTTAGCTTGACCACCGGTACTTCCTCCAACCACTTTATTAAAGGAACCGGCTTCCAGCGGTGATTTTTTATCTGACAGAACAGTCTTGTTTTTTACTCTCGGATCGCCACTTTTATCTGCATGGCTTCCACCAATCACCTGATTAACTGAATTAGCGCTAAGTGATGATGGTTTGTTTGATGCGGTGGAGTCGGTTTCGGCTCTTGGGTCTTTTGCTTTTGGCCCAAGCGTTCCACTGGATACCCTGTTAGCTTGTTTTTGGGAAAGTGCTGTTAAAGTTACGAGTCGGTTAGTGATATTTTTTATTAAAAAGCGCATAATGATGTCCTTTCTAAGTTAAGTTTTGCGGTGTTTGAATTCCACTCCACTTTACTCCTTAATAAACAAGTTGAAAACATCGTGTAGTCAATATGCGTTATACGTAACGTGATTGTTTGATATGTGTGCTGACACGGATAAAAGGCTTGGGCATTCATTTGCGGCTACCTTCTTTACTTGGTTTGTTACGTGGGGTTGGGGATTTACGCCAAAGTTTAGCGTCGTCAATTTTATCTCTAAGCGCTAAAATCTGTTCCCTTAATGGGTTTAGGTTAATCCCACAAGCGTCACACCACACTTCAAAATACTCGTAAGGGAACTTACTCACTCCCTTTTCATAGTTTTCATAAGTGCCGCGCTCTACACCGACTAATTTAGCCATTTCGAGTGTTGTTTTACCGGCCACTTTACGCATACGGCGCAAGTCATCTGCGGTAAAGCGCTTGTCAAATTTACCCACCAACTCAATCCTTTTTGTTTGCCGCTTGTGCGTTACAAATAGCGCAATGCGCTTTTACGCTGATTGGTTATATTTATTAGCTTAACCAGGTTGCATTTTTGTATCTAAACAGTAAACGCGAGTTTATCTTAGAAAATTTATTTTTCAAGCTTTGTCAGACCAAAAATGTATATTTTGTTTCACTGTTATTTGCTTCGCATAATTTTTTGTGCGAAGCACACCAAATTTATTTTAATTCAGTACCGCTATGTTGTTATTTAGCTTGTGTGTTTACTGATAAATTTAACAGTAAATTTAAAAAAATTTGCTTCGCGCAGATTTTTGCTCAAAGCTTTTGTTACTTTAGTGTGAAATAAAGTGAACATGTTGGAGAGCAATATGGATTATCTACGCCAATATCATGACTTAACAATTTATTACGACGCACTGAAAAAAGCATCAAAACAGTGCAATAACGTACCAGATACTACCACCAAGTGGTTATCGTTAGTGGAGTCAACCTTGTTTGAATTGCAAGAGCTTGCTCACATGGAAAAAGCGTATATGCAGAAGTCAAAAACCATGAATAACTTGGTTGAGCTAGTATATTCCAGCGCGCCCAGTATGGAATAGCATAGCGCGTTTAGATTTTGCGGTGAGGGGGAGCGTTTTACTCTAATTTTACGCTTCCCCCTTTTTATTATTTAGTATTAACTGCTGTGACAATACTGTAATGTACGGTGCGACGTTATCGTATAGTCATGCTGGTAGGTATAGCAATTAATTAAGATAATTGGCCTGTTTTTTTATAGTTATTTGAAGATAAATAGAATATAAAAAAGGGGAAGTGTATAGAATATACTTCCCCTTTTTTAATAAGTATAAACGTAAGTTGATTACAGTTCGTAAGTAAAACTTAATCCGTATACGCGTGGTTCACCGTACTGCACGTAGGTATGTGGCTGCCAACCGTCTAATGGGTTGTTACCAAATCTAAAGCCGCGTACCACAATATCTTCATCCGCTAGGTTTCTGCCCCAAGCTGTGAGTGACCAGTTATCACCGTAATAGCTTAAGCTGGCATTGATCAGGTTATGATTACCGGCTTGCTCGTTATGACTATCCGAGAGGTAATAGTTGTCTTTACCTTCAACGCCAAGCGCTACTACTAGGTTATTCATTAGCTCGTAATTAACAGCAAATGAGTATTGATAGTTTGGTGCTTGTGCTTGATCGCGGCCGTCTAAGCTAATGCCACTTGCTGCAACAAAATCTTCTATTTCGGTTTCCAAATAGCCTGCGCTATAGGTAAAGCCAAGGCGCTCGTTGTAACTAAAGGTGCCTTCTAGCTCTAGTCCATAGTTGCTGCCTTCACTGGCGTTATCGATATAGCCTGCAAATTGCTGGTTAGATACTTGCCACTGCTTTAGTTGAATGTCATCACGCTGCATATAAAATGCAGTAACACGTACAAGGTGACGCTTATCTTCAGATTGCCCTTTCACGCCGAACTCGGCATTCCAGACATACTCTGGGTCAAAATAATGGTGCTCTGTGGGAATGTTTAACCCTTCGTCTTTGGCCTTTGCTAATGCTTCACCATTTACGCCACCAACCTTGTAACCACGAGATAAGCTGGTGTAGATCATAGTACGAGGGACAGCTTGGTATTCAAGTGCGACTTTACCGCCCCACATTAAGTCATCGGTTGCGATGGTAAAGCCATTGCTGTCTAAGTAATCAGCGTCATATTGTTCTGCGCGTAGGCCGCCAATCAAGCGAGTTTTATCTGATAGGTGATGCACGTACTGGCCAAATATGGCTTTGCTTTCGATTGAATAGGCAGAAGTAAACGGTGTAGTAAGCCAAGTATAGTGGCGGGTTAGGTCAACGTCGTTACGCTTGGCATACATGCCAACTACCCAGTCGCTCTGCTTATCCTTGATTAAAAACTCAATATCGCCCTTTTCATAATTACGAGCATAAACATCGGTTGAGCTATATCCTTCAGGGTGTAATCCCGCGCCGCAGAGTTCAGGTTTACTTGGATCGTTACATACCCAGTCTTCATCAAAGCTATAGAGGGCATCAGCGTCTAATCCTGATACTTTAAACTCAACATCAAACAAGTCTGAGCGTGTATATTTGCCACGAAAAGCAAAAGCGTCAGACTCTAGGTTATCTTGCCCAGGTTCATCAGCGACACTATTGCGTGAATTATCTAAGGTAAAGCCATCATAACCGTTGTCAGTATCGATATGATGGAAAGTAAACTCTAGGGCAAGATTGTCGCTGACCTGAGAGTTAAGTTTTAGTCTAGCGGCTTGCTCATCTTGCGTTTGCGTGGGCTTATTGAGATAAAGATTATCAACATAGCCGTCGGATTCTCGTTGATATAAGCTCACTCGTGCAGCAGTGTTATCGCTGAGCCCAGCGCCTGCGGCAATACCAGCTTCATAACTGCCATAGTTGCCTGCGCCAAGTTTTAGTTTTAGTGAGGGTGCAGTTGTTGCCATTTGAGTATTTACTTCAACAATACCTGCTAAGGCATCAGAGCCAAACTTGGTACCTTGAGGGCCGCGATACACTACGACTGATTCGGTATCAAATAGTAGCGCGCTGCCACCTAATCCCGAGTAGTTAATGCCGTCAATCAATAAACCGACGCTAGGATAAATAGGATCAACAAATTGTGAACGCAAACCTACGCCACGAATTTGCATAAAACGGCCACGAGACGCGCCTGCGGTAAAGTTAACATTGGCAGTTGCACCAAGGATCTCATCTAAGTATTGGGCACCACGCTTGGTGATGGTTAGTTCATCAACAACCGAAGCGCTAGCACTGAGTGTTTGGATGGTTTCATTTTGAAAGTCACCAGTAACAACGATGGTTTCCAAGTCATCATCGGCAAGTACATGATGAGAGAAAAGTGGCAATAGTGCCAACGTGATCGTAGAGAGTTTTAACTTCATGCTTAATCTTTGTCCCATTTTTAATTGGGCACAGTTTAGCAAAAGCCAGACCAGTTAACAGTGAAATTATGTTATATCTTAGCCCATTAATTTTAATGCAATAGGTATTGATATGAGTTTTAAGCTTGATTTTAAAGTGCGTGACTATGAATGTGATTTACAAGGTATCGTAAATAATAGTGTGTATTTTAATTATTTAGAACATGCAAGGCATGAGTTTTTGTTGGCTCATAACGTTGACTTTGCAGCACTTGCTGAGCAGAAAGTGAACTTGGTGGTGATCCGCAGTGAAATGAATTACAAAGATTCATTGCGCCCAGGTGATGACTTTTATGTTGAAGTCACCCTTGAGC
Source organism: Pseudoalteromonas sp. PS5 (assembly GCF_004103255.1). NCBI lineage: Bacteria > Pseudomonadati > Pseudomonadota > Gammaproteobacteria > Alteromonadales > Pseudoalteromonadaceae > Pseudoalteromonas > Pseudoalteromonas sp. PS5. Next base: position 17,082 of record NZ_RCSQ01000077.1, on the reverse strand, counting down.
GAGAAAGTAGGGTGAAGTTTGCATTTAAGCAAAAAATAATCAGAACCCATGATAATAAGTTGATGTTAGATGCGCTAATCACTGGCACTTCAGTTAACGAACGTGGCAGACCTTTTTTACCGGATGCTATCACACACTTATTTGATTAAATAAATGCCGAAAAAGTCATTTTTACAGAATTTTACTGCAATTATTGCCCAATGAAACGTTATAATAAGTATTGGGCATAAAATAGATGGTTTACCATGAAATTCATCAGCATAATTTGCGCAGTTATTGCGCTTAGTGGATGTGTCTCAACAGGGAAGGTAGACACGCAAGCGCTTAAGTATTCTAGTTGGCAGCTTCGCAGCATAAATGGCCAGCCACTTACACAATCACAGGACGCATCTTCAGAGAGTATGCAAGCGATTGACATTCGTTTTATAGACGCGTTGCAAGTCAATGGGTTTGCTGGGTGTAATCGCTTTTTTGGTGAAGGTGAAATTGTTGATGGGCAATTAATCGTCAAAAATCTAGGGATGACCCGTAAGTACTGTGGTGAGGATGTGGCTAAAGTTGAGTCACAGCTGATTAATCAGTTACAAATCGGCGTATTGCTTGAGGTTGAGGCTAATATACTGACCTTAAAGGGAAAACCTGAATTTACTTTTGTTAAACAATAAGCCAAAACCCACATACCAGTGTGAATGCTGGCGACAATACTTGCGAGCGTTGATGTAAGTAAGTAGACTGGCGCTAATTCGTTACTTGTCGGAGTGCCTCGAATTTTTACAGCAAGCCAGCTGCTAATCATTCAGGCTGAGATCGCATTTTGCGGGATCCGTGGACCTGATCAGGTTAATGCCTGCGTAGGGAACAAGACAGCAAACGTGTTGCGTTTGTCTGTAGCAATAGTGGTATATTGCTATCCACCTTACCCGAGGACTATCCTCGTCTCCTCCTTTTTGGAGATCTGACAAGACACCTTTGATGAAAGTAAGAGGAACGTCATGTCAAACAATAGTAGCAAGTTAAGTCGTCGTGAAGCACGAGCAGCTGCGGCAGAATTTATCCATAATCTTAAAGGCCAACCTTTCCCCAATTCTCATAAAGTCTATGTCGACGGCGACCAAGCCGGTGTGCGCGTTGGTATGCGTGAAATCACGCTAAGTGATTCGTTTGTTGGTGGCACCGAAGACAATCCGGTATTTGAATCAAACGACCCTATTCGTGTTTATGATACTTCAGGTCCATACACAGACCCTGAAGTACCGGTTGACGTTCGTGCTGGTCTTCCTAAATTTAGAGAGCAGTGGATAGTTGAGCGCGATGATACCGAAATGCTAGAGTCGGTGACGTCACAGTTTTCCCAGCAGCGTATGGCGGATGAAGGGCTTGATCATATTCGCTTTGAACACCTACCTAAAATTCGTCGTGCCAAGGCGGGTAAAAATGTCACACAAATGCACTACGCACGCCAAGGTATCGTGACACCAGAAATGGAATATGTGGCCATCCGTGAAAATATGGGGCGGGCTAAATTACGAGATGAGTTATTAGCACAACAGCACAAAGGTCAATCGTTTGGAGCCAGTATTCCTGAGTTTATTACGCCTGAATTTGTCCGTGATGAGATTGCCCGTGGCCGCGCCGTACTGCCAAACAATATCAATCACCCCGAGACTGAACCGATGATCATCGGACGTAACTTCTTAGTAAAAGTTAACGCCAATATCGGTAACTCATCAGTGACCTCTTCTATCGAAGAAGAAGTCGAAAAGATGGTATGGTCGACTCGCTGGGGTGCAGATACCGTAATGGATCTGTCGACAGGGCGCTACATTCATGAAACTCGTGAGTGGGTGGTACGTAACTCTCCAGTGCCAATTGGTACTGTGCCAATCTATCAAGCACTAGAAAAAGTCAATGGCGTTGCCGAAGACCTAACATGGGAGATCTTCCGCGATACGCTAATTGAACAAGCTGAGCAAGGGGTAGATTATTTTACCATCCATGCTGGCGTACTGCTGCGTTATGTACCAATGACGGCAAAACGCGTCACCGGTATTGTGTCTCGCGGTGGTTCAATTATGGCGAAGTGGTGCCTAGCGCACCACAAAGAAAACTTCCTCTACACGCATTTTGAAGAGATCTGCGAGATCTTAAAGCAATACGATGTTTGCTTTTCATTAGGCGATGGCTTGCGCCCAGGCTCTATTGCCGATGCCAATGACGAAGCACAATTTAGTGAGCTACGCACTCTTGGTGAATTGACTAAGCTGGCGTGGAAGCATGACGTGCAAGTATTTATTGAAGGCCCAGGCCATGTTCCGATGCACATGATCAAAGAGAATATGGAAGAGCAGCTAAAGCATTGCGATGAAGCGCCATTTTACACGCTTGGTCCGCTTACCACAGATATTGCTCCGGGTTATGATCACTTCACTTCAGGGATCGGTGCGGCGCAAATTGCTTGGTATGGCTGTGCGATGCTGTGCTATGTGACACCAAAAGAACACTTAGGCTTACCGAATAAAGAAGATGTAAAAGAAGGTTTGATCACCTACAAGATAGCAGCACATGCAGCGGATCTGGCAAAAGGCCATCCGGGTGCTCAAGTTCGTGACAATGCGTTGTCTAAAGCGCGCTTTGAGTTCCGCTGGCATGATCAATTTAATCTTGGTCTAGATCCTGATCGCGCCCGTGAATATCACGACGAAACATTGCCGCAAGAGTCGGGTAAAGTCGCGCATTTTTGCTCTATGTGTGGGCCAAAATTCTGCTCAATGAAGATCACGCAGGATGTACGTGACTACGCAAAAGAGCTAGAAGCACGAGGGATTGATCCGAATAATGTAGGTGAAGAGATCAGCATTAAAATGGTGGATGTTGAAGCTGAGATGAAAGCAAAGTCTGAAGAATTTAAGCAATCAGGCTCAGAGCTTTATCACAAAGCGATATGATACCACTTTGTCTTAATACTTGCTCAATTTGAGGGAGTAAATCTGACGCTAACTGCGTTAAAAGTTTCTTATTTAGAACAACTAAATAGCAAAACTTTTGCCTTGCCTACAGGACGTAGGTACCTCGGCGTGAGCAGGACGCAGAAGCGGTGTTATTGACAAGATTTTCTTGCCTCAAAATAGATCACTTAATAAAGCAAATTGGTATAACTCATCCCATCATAGCCACCTTGATGTCTGTGAGGTGGCTCATTTTAGGAGTGTAGCGATGTCAACTCAAGCACGTGTTGCTATCTTGGGTTTTGGTTTAACTGGGCGTATCGCCGCATTGATGCTTGCAAAGCGCTATCAGATCAGCGTATTTGAGCAAGCGGAGCAAGGTGCTGAGTCTTCAGCAGGTAGTGTCGCAGCGGCTATGTTAGCGCCGTTGGCTGAGTCTGTGATATGTACTGAAACTTTGGCGTTACAAGGGCTTGAGTCGATGAGGTTATGGCCGCAAATACTTGCAAAACTCGACAGCCCAGTCTTTTTTCAACAGCAAGGCTCACTAATTGTTGCCCATGCGCAAGATCGTGGTGACTTGGTGAGTTTTCAGCAGCGCTTAAAGCCGTTAAAAGAGCATCGTGCGGAAACGGTGAATGGTGCTCAAATAGCCGAACTTGAGCCGGAGTTAGGGGGCGTGTTCCACCAAGGCTTGTATTTACCTTGCGAAGGCCAACTGGATAATCAGGCGTTTTATCAAAGTAGTACTACAACACTACTGAAGCAAGGTGTAGAAATTAATTACGGGGTTCATTGTGATGAGGCGAAAAAAGCGCAGCTGAGTCAGTCGTATGATTGGGTTATTGATTGTCGCGGTCTTGGTGCAAAAGTAAAATGTGAAGGGCTTCGTGGCGTGCGTGGAGAAGTAGCTAGAATTTATGCCCCTGAAGTGACCTTGACTCGACCTGTGCGTTTGATGCACCCAAGGTACCCAATTTATATTGCACCAAAGCCTGATCATCAGTTCGTGATTGGTGCGACGGAAATTGAGTCGCAAGACAGTGCAGAGATCACTGTGCGCTCGACACTTGAACTACTCTCTGCTGCTTATTCAGTGCATCGTGGATTTGCTGAAGCGCGAGTATTGTCCTTATTAGCCGGACTTAGGCCCGCATTTAAAGATAATCACCCCAAAATTGACCAACAAGGCAATGTGATCAGTATCAATGGTCTTTATCGGCACGGCTATCTGCTGGCACCACTTATTGTGCAACAAGCACTATCTAAGGAGTTATTATGAAAGTCGAATTTAATGGCGAAACGATTAATATCGACCACGAGCAAACTATTCAGGAGTTTATCACAGCCAAAGGTGCGAGGCCGCCTTTTGCCGTGGCACTCAATGGTACTTTTGTTTCTCGCACAGAGCTGCCAGGCGTGACACTGAACGACGGTGATAAGATTGAACTTTTATCACCAATTCAAGGAGGGTGATTTATGCAGTCTTTGGCTGATACGCCACTTACCATTTATGGTGAACAATTTACGAGTCGAATGCTAATTGGCTCAGCGCTTTATCCTTCTCCTGAAGTCATGCAGGCGGCTATCGCCACCTCGGGTGCTGAAATTGTTACTGTGTCGCTGAGGCGCCAGCAAACAAAACAGGCGGGTGATGACTTTTGGTCGCTAATCAAGGAGATGGGACTGCGCGTCTTGCCGAACACCGCAGGTTGTCACAGCGTAAAAGAAGCGGTGACACTGGCACAGATGTGTCGAGAAGTGTTTGCCACTGATTGGATTAAACTTGAACTTATTGGCGATGAATATAACCTGCAACCAGATCCAATTGCGTTGCTCGAAGCTACCGAAATCTTATTAAAAGACGGTTTTAAAGTGTTGCCTTATTGCACTGATGATTTGGTGTTGTGTCAGCGCTTGGATGCGTTAGGCTGCGAGGTTTTAATGCCTTGGGGCGCACCAATTGGTACAGGGAAAGGGCTGTTAAACCCATATAACTTGCAAACTATCCGCACACGTTTGCCTCATCAAACCTTGATTGTCGATGCCGGACTTGGCCTGCCGTCTCATGCTTGTCAGGCACTTGAGTTGGGTTATGATGCGGTATTACTTAATTCGGCGGTGGCTGGGGCGGGTTGTCCTATTACTATGGCAAAAGCATTTGAAGCCAGCACAGTCGCAGGGCGTCTATCTTATTTAGCAAAAGCAATGCCGCAAAAAGAGGTGGCATCGCCCTCTACACCAACCCTTGGGATGCCTTTTTGGCATGCAAATTAACTTGAGTTGCGGATAACTACATAGGGAGCTTTTTTATGTCACATATTGTTTGGAGTATAGCAGGCTCTGATTCTGGTGGTGGTGCAGGCATTCAGGCTGATCTCAAAGCAACGCAGAGCTTTAATGTCCATTGTTGTACAGTAATAACGGCGCTAACCGCGCAAAATAGTTTAGGGGTTGAGGCGTTAAATCCTGTTTCTACTACAGTTATCGAATCTCAACTAACAGCACTTTCGCAAGATATGCCTGCGACAGTGATAAAAATTGGCATGCTTGCCAATGTGCAACAGATCCAACTTATTGCTGAGCATTTAACACATTACAAAGCAACATGGGTAACGCCGCCAATCGTGGTTTACGATCCTGTTGCCATTGCGACCAGTGGGGACGCGTTAACGGAAGAGGATACGGTTGATGCGTTAAAAACCCACTTGTTACCGCTGGTGGATGTTATAACGCCCAATACGCATGAAACTCAGCTGCTGACTGGTGTGTATTTAATTGGCCCGGAGGCGGTAAAAGAGGCGGCTGCCAAACTGCGAGAGTTCGGTGCAAAGTCGGTGATCATTAAAGGGGGACATTGGGATTACCCGAAAGGTTACTGCATTGATTATGGCGTAGAAGCGGATACTGAATATTGGCTCGGAAATGAAAAAATTCAAACACCACATAGTCATGGCACGGGGTGTAGTTTATCGTCAGTTATGGCATCGTGTATCGCTAAGGGCTACCCGTTTAAAGATGCCTTTATTCTTGGTAAAGCCTATATCAATGCGGGGTTAAAAGCGGCAATACGATATGGGGAAGGGGTGGGACCTGTTGCGCACACGGGATTCCCTGTGACGCTCAATGATTACCCTCAAGTGGTTGAAGCGGGATCTTGGCTTGCGGACGAATTAGAGTTTACCTTACCAGAGGAGTTTAACTTTGCCGCAGGTTTTGCAAGCATTGATGACCCCATTGGGCTTTATGCTGTGGTAGATAGCGCGAATTGGGTGGAAAAGTGCCTCGCGATGGGGGTCGATACGGTTCAGCTGCGGATTAAAGACCCAGAGCAAGCCAATCTTGAAGCAGAAATACAAACTGCCATAGTACTTGGACAAAAGTACGGTGCAAAGGTGTTTATTAATGACTATTGGCAGTTAGCAATTAAACACGGTGCGTATGGCATTCATTTAGGCCAAGAGGATATTGATAAAGCAAACCTAGCTGCTATTCAAGAAGCGGGGCTGCGCTTAGGTATTTCTACCCATGGTTTTTATGAAATGCTCCGAGCGCATAACTATCGTCCCAGTTATTTGGCTTTTGGTGCAATTTATCCAACGACAACCAAAGACATGACAGGTCAAATCCAAGGGCTTGAAAAACTGACGCATTTTGTTCCTTTGATGGAGCCTGTCTATCCAACCGTCGCCATTGGTGGTATTGATCTTAGCCGAGCACAGGAAGTGGCTGCTACAGGGGTCTCTAGTATTGCGGTGGTCAGAGCAATTACTGAAGCCCAAGACCCACAGCAAGCTGTACTTGAACTAAAACAGGCGATGACACAGCATGACTGAGCTGAGTGACAAAGAGCGGCTAAGATACAGTCGCCATTTGCTATTAAAAGAGGTCGGCGAACAAGGACAGTTGGCTTTAAAGCAGGCACATGTTGCCGTTGTTGGGTGCGGCGGGCTGGGAAGTCCCGCGCTGTTTTATCTTGCTGCCAGTGGCATTGGTAAGCTTACATTTATTGATCACGATGAAGTTGAGTTGTCTAACCTACAGCGGCAAATTTTGTATAAAGTGAATCACTTAGGCCAGCAAAAGGCTAAAGCTGCGGGAAAGGTGCTGGCGAGTCTCAATAACGACATAACACTTACACCGATTAATGCACGCTTGACCCAAGAAAATATAGCTGAGTTGCTTGGTGAGGCCGATATTATATTAGATTGTAGTGATAACTTTACTACCCGTTATTTGCTCAATAAGTACTGTTATCAAACAAATAAGGTACTGATAGCAGGCGCAGCTATTGCCACCCAAGGGCAATTAATGTGCTTTGATTTTAGAACCAAGTCACCTTGCTATGCTTGTATTTTTCCAACAGACTTACAAGCTCCAACGGAAAACTGCGGTAACTTTGGCGTTTTGAGTCCAATACTTGGGATCATTGGCGCGCAGCAGGCATTACTTACGGTCAACGTGCTACTTGGACATCATCAAGGGAGTATGTTTTGTACGTTAGATGGAATGAGTGTGCAGCAAATGCCCTATAGGCTAACTAAAAACCCTGAATGTGAATGCTGTGGCTTGACGTAGTATCAAGCCACTAATACCAATTAGTCTTAATACTTGCTCAATTTGAAGGAGTAAATCTGACGCTAACAGCGTTAAAAATTTCTTATTTAGAACAACTAAATAGCAAAATTTTTGCCTTGTTATCGACAAGATTTTCTCGCCTCAAAATAGATCACTTAATTAAGCAAATTGGTATAAAAGTAATTTACTCTGCTATTTTTGCAAACGGTGTACCCATACGTGTTACTGTCTCTGGGTTTTGACCGTCAAGGAAGTCCGCTTTTTCAGCGCCCCACGCTAAGATCACTGTTGAGCCGAGCTTAAAGCGACCCATTTCTTCGCCTTTTTTCAGCTTAATTGCATTGTCACCAGTCTCTGGATATGTCCAAGTAAACACATCTCTACCCGCAGGCGGAGTGACGGTCCCTGCCCAAATAGTTTCAATACTGGCAACTATGGTTGCACCCACCAATACCATAGAAAGAGGTCCAATTTCAGTATCAAAAATGGCAACTACACGTTCGTTGCGTGCAAATAAGTTAGGTACATTTTGTGCGGTCAAAGGATTTACCGAAAATAAATCACCAGGCACATAAATCATCTTGCGCAGTGTGCCATCAATTGGCATATGAATACGGTGGTAATCTTTGGGGGCAAGATAGATAGTGGCAAACTTACCACCTATATAAGGGGTAAAATCTTCCTCTTTGCCGCCAAGTAAAGTTTGCAGGCTATAGTTGTGGCCTTTAGCTTGGATGATTTGACCATCGACAACGTCACCTAACTGGCTAATCGCACCATCAACAGGGTGAGCTAAAATATTGCTTTCTTCAGCAAGAGGACGGATCCCTGGTTTCAAAGGGCGAGTGAAAAACTCGTTGAAGGTTTTGTAGTGAGCTGGATCTTCGTGCAGAGCCTCACTCATGTCGATTTTATATTGTTTGATAAATAGCTTAATAAGCTTTGTTGTTAATGCACCGGCTTCTGCTGCTGCAAGCTTACCAACCAAACGAGAAACCGCATGTTTAGGTAATGCATACTGCATGGCAATTTTTAGTTTATCCAAATTCACTTTTAACAGTTCCTAATTGTAGTCTTGCCACTAAGGTACTTAGTAGCCGTTGGGCTCAACGGGTTGAGCCAATTTAGCAAATATTATCAGACTCTCGGAGCACGTGCACCTGCGCGACCATCTGCCATAGATTCTAAAATGCGGTGGTAGCTTTCAAAGCGCAGTTCGCTGATTTTTCCTTCATCGACGGCTTCTTGGATAAGGCAGCCCGGGTCATTAAGGTGTTTACAGTCTCTAAAACGACAACCTCCAATAAATTCTCTAAACTCTTTAAAACACCAAGTCACTCGCTCAACTTCTAGATGCCATAAGCCAAACTCACGGATCCCCGGGCTATCAATTAAGTTTCCGCCAGAGGGGAGGTGATGTAAGCGTGATACTGTTGTTGTATGTTGCCCTAAGCCGCTGTTTTCTGATACTTCTTTGGTCAGGATATCGGCATTTGGGAGTACAGTATTAACGAGCGTCGATTTACCCACACCAGATTGACCAACAAAAATATTATTTTTGTCTTCTAAGATATGTTTCAGCTCATCTATGCCTTCACCTGATTTGGTGCTGACTAACAGCACGCGATAACCAAGCTCACGATAGATATCTAACACTTCATCAACGTAATCCAAGCTTTCTTGTCGAGCAAGTCAATTTTGTTTAGTAACAAAATTGGCTCGATCCCCATGTCTTCACAAGCAACCAAATAGCGGTCAATGATCTGTGGGGTAAACTCAGGCACAACTGCTGATACCATCAATATCTGGTCGATATTGGCAGCGACGACTTTTACACCATCATAAAAGTCGGGGCGAGTAAGTTGTGTACGTCTTTCATGTACAGCCTCAATGACTCCGGCTAGGTCGCCATCACTGACCTTGGCACGACGAAAAATAACTTCGTCACCGCAAACCAAGCTGCTCACGGTGCGGCGTATATTACAACGCAAAATCTCTTGCTCTGTGGTTTCTATATCTGCATGTTGCCCGAAGCGGCTGATCACCACTGCCGCTTCTGTTGGTCCTAGGTTGTCATTTTGCCATGAAACATCAGACACTTCTGTCCCTTTCGCTTTATCGATACGCTTCTGATGATTAGCTCTAATCCGTCGGGATTGGCCTTTACTGAGTTTCTTTTTCTTTGCCATGTCTATAATCTGTTTAAGCTTGAGCGTGCAGAGCGTTTAAATTTAGGCTATAAATCAATAAAACGCCGTGCATGGTAAAAAAAAGCTTTAGGTCGAGTGTTTAAACTAATATGATATATCTAATTGCATTGGATCTAAAGGAAAGTACCGCTAAGGTAATGTATGTCTTTTCATGAATCAAACTTGATCTGGCTCGATCTCGAGATGACGGGGCTGGAACCAAAAACAGATAAAATCTTAGAAATCGCGACGGTGATAACAGATGGTGATCTCAATATTTTAGCTGAAGGTCCTGTAGTGGCAATTCATCAAAGTAATGAGCTCCTTGATGGAATGGATGAGTGGTGTACTAATCAACACGGTCGTTCAGGTCTTACCGATCGCTGTAAAGCCAGTAAATACACAGAAGCCGATGCAATCAAGCAGACGTTGGACTTTTTGAAAGAGTGGGTACCACCAGGTGCTTCACCAATGTGCGGTAATTCGATTGGGCAAGACCGTCGATTCCTCAACAAATACATGCCAGAGCTAGAAGCTTACTTCCACTATCGCAACCTAGATGTAAGTACAATAAAAGAGCTAGCAAGACGTTGGAAACCTGAATTATTAGGTGAAATTAAAAAGAAAAGCTCCCATTTAGCCTTAGATGACATCAAAGATTCCATTATGGAATTAAAGGTGTATCAAGAAAAATTCTTCAAAGTTTAAAAAAATACTTGCAAAGCAAATTTTATCTTGTAGAATCCTGCCCCGCTTGAGACGACAAGCCCTGCGGGGTTTTTAGCCCAAGCGTTGCACTAGCTCAGCAGCTTCAGGTAAGGCGCGACTTTGCGTAATTACTCGCAACATAATGAGCTAACTATGAAATGCGGCAATAGCTCAGCTGCAGTAGGTAATCAACGCGACCTAGCGTAGTTATCAACAAATCCAGAGCTAAATATTGTGATGCGGCACTAGCTCAGCTGGTAGAGCGCGACCTTGCCAAGGTCGAGGTCACGAGTTCGAACCTCGTGTGCCGCTCCAAACACTTACTTCTAGGTGTATAAACTAAATTCTCGATGTGGCATTAGCTCTGCCGCAGTAAGTAGTCAACGCGAACTTGCGTAATTACTGATAAATTCAGAGCTAAATATTGTGATGCGGCACTAGCTCAGCTGGTAGAGCGCGACCTTGCCAAGGTCGAGGTCACGAGTTCGAACCTCGTGTGCCGCTCCAAACCTCTCAGTTTATATTCGACTGTAAAAATTAAAGAATATATTGTGATTCGGCACTAGCTCAGCTGTTTCAGGTAAGGACGCGACCTTGCGTAATTACCCACAAATCCAGAGCTAACTATGGAATGCGGCACTAGCTCAGCTGCAGTAGGTAATCAACGCGACCTTGCGGAGTTACCAACAAATCCAGAGCTAAATATTGTGATGCGGCACTAGCTCAGCTGGTAGAGCGCGACCTTGCCAAGGTCGAGGTCACGAGTTCGAACCTCGTGTGCCGCTCCAAACTTCTCAGTTTATATTCGACTGGAAAAATACAGAATATATTGTGATGCGGCACTAGCTCAGCTGCAGTAGGTAATCAACGCGACCTTGCGTAGTTACCAATAAATCCAGAGCTAAATATTGTGATGCGGCACTAGCTCAGCTGCAGTAGGTAATCAACGCGACCTTGCGGAATTACCAATAAATCCAGAGCTAAATATTGTGATGCGGCACTAGCTCAGCTGGTAGAGCGCGACCTTGCCAAGGTCGAGGTCACGAGTTCGAACCTCGTGTGCCGCTCCAACTCTTCTAAATTCCTATATTCATCAAACACTTCCTATTCGCTTTTAAAATACACCCATATTCCACCAAATTTTTGCAATAAACTGATTGCTTAATTTTAGTTCGGCACGTAAAATACGCGCTCTTTCGGCCCTACTATTATCGTTCCTTGCCTTACCCCGACTGGCCGAAACGGGACAAGGCTATACTAACCGTAAGGAATATCCATGCGTCATTACGAAATCGTATTCATGGTTCACCCAGATCAAAGTGAGCAAGTACCTGGTATGATCGAGCGTTATACTGGTGCTATCACTGAAGCTGGCGGTACTATTCACCGTCTAGAAGACTGGGGTCGTCGTCAACTGGCTTACCCAATCGAAAAGCTTCACAAAGCACACTATGTTCTATTGAACGTTGAAGCACCAACTGAAGTAATCAACGAGCTTGAAACTTCTTTCCGCTACAACGATGCAGTGCTTCGTAACCTAGTTATGCGTACTAAAAATGCAGTAACTGAAGCATCTCCTCTTGCAAAAGAAGAGAAAAAAGAAGCAGCTTCTGCTTAATCGTTGTTGATTTCGGATTTGACTAACCTTTCGAGGTAATGGTGAGTACTCAGGTTGACCTGTATACCAATCAATATCTGCTCTCGGGCGTGATTTGTAAAACACCTAAATTTAGTCAAAGCCCAGCTGGGATCCCGCACTGTATATTTGTACTTGAGCACAAATCAATGCAGCTAGAGGCTGACCTAACTCGAAATGCCTACGTGCGTATTCAAGTGGTTGCCAGTGGAGAACAGTTCCGAAACCAAACTGAGCATTTATACGTTGGGCAAGCATTACAAGTTCGCGGTTTTATAAATCGCCACGAGAGCCGAAATGGCTTAAGTCAGCTAGTACTGCACGCACAACATATTGAAAGAATTAATTGAGGAAATTACTCATGGCACGTTATTTCAGACGTCGTAAGTTCTGCCGTTTCAAAGCGGAAGGCGTACAACAAATTGATTACAAAGATCTGGCTACTCTTAGAAACTACGTAACAGAAAGTGGCAAAATCGTACCTAGCCGTATCACAGGTACTAGCGCTAAATACCAGCGTCAGCTAGCAACTGCTATTAAGCGTGCTCGCTACCTAGCCCTTCTTCCATACACTGACTTACACAAGTAAGCAGCTGATTACTAGTTTTTAAAAGGTGTAGAGACATGCAAGTTATTCTACTAGACAAAATTGCAAACCTAGGTAGCCTAGGTGATCAGGTTAATGTTAAATCTGGCTTCGCACGTAACTTCTTATTCCCTAAGGGTAAAGCAGTTCCTGCAACTAAAGCTAACATTGAAACTTTCGAAGCACGTCGCGCTGAGCTTGAAGCGAAAATCGCTGAAGAGCTAGTTGCTGCACAGGCACGCGCTGAAAAACTAGAAGCACTAGCTGAAGTAACTCTAGTTTCTAAAGCGGGTGACGAAGGTAAGCTATTCGGTTCTATCGGTACTCGCGATATTGCTGATGCTATCTCTGCAGTAGGTGTTGAGGTATCTAAGTCAGAAGTTCGTCTACCTCTTGGTACTATCCGTGAGACTGGCGAGTTCGACGTAGCTATCCAAGTACACTCTGACGTTACAGCTACGATCAAAGTAATCGTAATCGCTGAAGCTTAATTTTTAATTAAGCCCAAAAAAGCCGTGTCTTTTTATACACGGCTTTTTATCACTTAATTGACCTATATTAAGTGCCCCTTCAAAAAAATCATAATAATAATCTTATTCATACCAATTTCAGGTATGACATGGATGATCCTCTCGCTAACGGATACCTCTACAAACGAGGTAGTTCAGTTGTAATATGGTGTAATAAGTTTCTTTTTTAGAAACTTTTGCTTCATGTTATGTTTACATATTATAGGCTTGTCCTTTTCTTTGTCTTTTGTCTGTCATAAAGTAAGTCTAATGACAGCGCTATCAAATTGGTGGTGGAATATATAAATGCCTGTGAATAAAGGTTTTACATTAACTGAGTTGTTAATAGCAGTGGCTATCGTGACGATTATAGCAAGCTTTGCATATCCGTCGTATGTGCAATACGTTCAAGATGCAAATCGTTCTCAAGCACAGCAACAATTGCTAGAGACTGCTGCTGTGATAGAGCGCATTTATAGTCGCAATGGTGGCTACCCTGATGCGGACTTGATGCCTAATTTGCCACAATCAGATCTGTATTCCTTTGCTTACATTCCACTAGATAAACCTAATGGTGCTGTAGGTCAGTACCGAAACTTAAGCTATCGGCTCACTGCCACACCAATAGCAGGTAAAGCACAAGCAGCAGATAGATGTGGTGTGTTAAGTATTAACCATCAGGGAAACCAAGGAGCAAATAATAATGACTGTTGGTAAGTGTCGCCGCGGCTTTACCTTGCTTGAGCTGTTAATCTCTATGGCCATTTTAGCCATTTTGGCTTCAGTAGCTGCACCTAGTTTTATTAAGCAAATTCAGCAAGATAGAGTGACTACTCATGCCAATGAATTACAGGCCATCTTTCGTTTAGCTAGGAGCGAAGCCGTCAGACGTGAACAACAAGTTGCTTTGGTTATTGAAAGTGGTGATTGGGTAATTAAAACGACAGAAAATGGTCAGTTAACAGAAGTGGGCCGTTTTACGATTAAACACAGCTCAATAGAAGTGGCATTGGCAGACCAAATAGTACGCGAAAGTGGTGAAGTATTAGCGACAAATAATATACTTATTACAGATAACCTGACAAATACGCAGGACTACCGGTTGTGCGTACTGGTGAGCGGTCAGAGTTGGTTAGGTGAGGCAGAGCAAAATTGCAGCTAAATAAAGGGTTTTCACTTATTGAGGTTGTGGTGTCGATGTTAGTGGCAGGGTTGATGCTGCTAGGCCTTGCTGCAACACAATTAAAGTCACTGCAGTTTGCATCCAATAGTTTTCAATACACTATGGCATTAATACATGGGCAAAACGCGATTGAAAGAATGTGGCCTTTGCTGTGTGAGTTACAGCACAATAATAGTGATATGACTGCGGCAAACCCTTTGATCCAGCAACTACATCCAATTGATGATCGTTTTACGCTAATTCTGCCTGCGATTTATAGTAACAAAATGCAGATTACGGTGAGCTGGCAGGATAACAGAGTAGACAACCCTGCAGAAAATCAAGTTTCTTTAACTGCTAGCTATCCAAATGTTGCGAATACATGCCCACCACCGCCAGGAGGTAGCTGATGAGCCATAAAGGATATACTTTGCTTGAGCTGATGATTGCTATGGTGGTTGGCCTGATATTAGTTACGGGAATCGCTGCATCTTATACATCCATTAAAGAGACTGTAACAACAAGCCAGGGACTTGCTGCTTCACAAGAAATCATTCGCTATACCAATCGGGTAATGATGCGCAGCATTAAACAGACACAAAGTATCCCTACAGTGTCCGCGACAGATATTCGTATCGATCAGTTAGCTGGTGTCCCTGCTTGTGATGGTAGCGTTCCGTCAACTGATTATACTGAGCGTTACTTTTTACAAGGTGAGTATTTAGTATGTGACCGTGGCAGCGGAGATGTGAATTTATTAAAAGGCGTGACAGGGTTGGCATTTACCATCAATGGCCAGCTGATCACGGTGACAATCCAAGGTAATCGCTTTCCTTTGCAGTATAGTGCAGGCATACAAATGAATTTTTACGCTGGATTAGGTAGCTAATACAATGAAACAACAACAAGGTTTTACACTAGTAAAGGTGATGCTGCTTGGTGGCATGGCGAGTGTTGTCGTATTTGCTTCTCTCAAGGAAGGTGTTGTACAAGAGAGATTAAGCGGTAATTTCCAAAAAGATATTAATGCCCGATTAGTAGCTGAGCAGGGGATAAGAGAATACCGCCAGCGATTGGAGCAGTCATTAATAAATAACCCGACGAGTGTTGCTCAATTGGTTGCTGGCGTTAGTACAACAGGTGATGGTGCCATCAATGACTCGCGTTTTAATATATCGGTAACCACAAGTGGTAATGAGTTCAGCGTTGAAAGTTTAGGTCAACGCTATGGTGAACATGCCAATCATAGATTAGTTGCACGCTTTGAGCTACAGCCAGCCCCAAAGGCATCTATTTTTCAAAATGCGGTAACAGGCTGTAAAGGTGTTAACCTATCAGGTAGTGGCGCAGTAGACAGCTATGATTCATCAAAAGGCACTTACGAAGAAACCAAAAGCAACGATGGCGATGTGCATACTGTAGTTGGTGATGCTGATGTAGTGCTGTCTGGACATTCGCCAATTAAAGGTGATGTGCAAGCATCCGGGATAGTCTATTTAAAAGGTTCATCCCCGATCCTTGGCGATGTAAGATCGAATACTGGGGTGGATATTTCGCCTTCATCCAGTGGTATTCGAGTTGAAGGAAATGTCTATAGCCGTGGCTTTTTCAAACATAGAGGTGGAAAAATAACTGGCTATGTTCGCGCAATGGGAGATGCGCAAATGGAGTGGGGCGCTGAGATACTTAATCAGCAGGGGGATGCTTTTGACATCCAGTATGCCGGTAGTGGTCAATTTAAAGATACAGGACTACAGCTACAAGATGGAGTGCATTACTCGGATCCTAGGTTTAGGGTGCAAGATTTAGTGGTTGAGCCGGTAAAAGTCTATGATCCAGATTCTCCAGATTATGATCCGGCTAAGCCCAATAAAGAATGTGATCCGCTCGCTTTACCGTTTAACATGAATAGTATTATCGATCCTAATAATCAATATACAGATTTACAGGTTGGCGCCCGACAGATCTTACACTTTAAGCCAAAGCAGGCGGTGTATGAGCGTAATGGCACTCATGTTTATGTCGCCAAAGAAAAAGCAATTTACTTATTTCAAGGCATCGATCAAAACTTAGGAGCTGCAACAGAACGCACTCAGCTAGCATTTCCATTTAAAAGTTTAAAGCTTGGTTCTGATGGTCAAATAAAGGTCTCAGGCGGTGATGTGATCTGGCTGGTTGATGGTGACATGACATTATCGGGGAACACCCAAATTTGGATCGAAAAAGGCAGCTCGCTCACTGTTTTTACTAAGGGAAAAGTGTTAATTGGTGCAAGTGCAAAAGTAGTCGCAGAGCAAGAGGGGTTGACTGAGAGCGGATTACCAGTATTTAGTGTTTACTCCTCTTTTGATGAGCCAAATGGATTTGTGTTTAGCGGGGCCTCTTCTTTGTACGCTGCAATTTACTCGCCTTTGACTACTATCTTACTAAATGGCAGTGGACAATTTTATGGGACAGTTCGAGGCGCTTCAATTACTGGTACTGGCGGCACAGGGATTCACTTTGACCAAGCACTGAAAAATGCAGGAATTGGTGTGCAGCCACCATCAGGTGGAAAGCCGAAGTTGATCTTCAAAGGCTGGCACTACAAACCGTATGAGGTTGAAGATCAAGAAGCATCAAATTGATACCATTCATTCGCATAAGCAAATTGGTATTATTTGAGTTGTTGCACATTTTTTTATCTTTCTTTAAACCATTTCTCATTTAGCTTGCGTCTAAACCTGTACTTATACCAATTAGTCTTGATACTTGCTCAATTTGAAGGAG
>NZ_RCSQ01000076.1:0-24488 GCF_004103255.1 Pseudoalteromonas sp. PS5 | reverse complement strand
ATTAAGCAAATTGGTATAAACTCTGCTTCGATTCGTCATAACAAAATGACTCAAGGGTTAGTCACGGTACGCATACTGGCTCAGTCCAAGCTCAGCCAGTACGCCATCTAGATGTGCTTTGGCTTCGGCAGTCGGCCCGGGGTAATCGCCTGCAATCGGCACGTTTCCAAGGTAACCAATATCCTTACAGCCCTCTGGTGTACAGAAATAAGCGCCGAGGACGAGATCCTTGAAGCGCAAAAAAGCTTTACCAATTCGTTGAAATTGCTCTGGCGTGTGTTTATCAAAATACGCAATGTCATCAATTATTGCTTGCTGCTGAGCGGTTGCAAGCGCGACAAACTGCTGCTGAAAGCGTAAGTGTGATTCATCATCAATCCAAGCTAATGCGTGCAATATTGTTACTCGGTCTTTTTGCTGGCCATGGTATGGCGCGCTTACCCATTCATCAATAACACTTGGCACTTGTACTTCAGAGGCAGACGGATGGCTCTCTTCTTTTGGCACAATCCAATCCGCAAGGACAGCCACTAAGGTAAGTTGTGCTTCGGTTAAGGTTAATGGCCATGGTGATTCTGGTGGGATCACCATGTTGGGATCTGTACCATATCCTTTAGCAGTTACGGGTTTAATATCAACATCGGGCCAGTGTCCAGCATTTGGCGTAATCGTCTCTTCTACCACTTTACTACAACCTGCGGTCACGGTGAGCGCTGAGCCTGCTGCAAGCAAGCCTAACCATTTTAATGACTCGCGGCGCGTCATACCTGAAACATATCTGTAAGGGTTAAGGTTATCAGGTGTATTCATCACAGCACTCCTTTATCAATCTGTTCAGCCAGCCAAGTCGAGTTTCGCATCGCCAAAGTCATAATGGTTAAGGTGCAGTTCTTATGCGGGTTTGAAGCAAAGACCCCTGCGTCCATTACAAATAGGTTGTTACAGTCCCAAGTTTGGCCCCATTGGTTGGTGACGGAATCTTTGGGTGAACTGCCCATTCTTGTGGTGCCGACTTCATGAATGATCTCACCCCCTTTTGAAATAGCCTTTTCCGCAGGAGGTAGTTCGCCGACCTTGGCGCCCATGGTTTCAAGGATTTGCTTTGCGGTTATAAGGCCGTGTTCAATTTGCTTTAGCTCTCTGTCAGACCATTTGAAATGGAATTTGGCAACTGGGATCCCCCATTTGTCTTTGACACTCTCGTCAATTTCCATGTAAGAATCTGGGTTAGGTAGCATTTCTCCGCGTAGTGCAAATCCAACATAAGAGCCATACGCGTCGCGTACTTGCTGCTTTAGCTCGGGGCCATAACCTTGCTTGTCGCCTGAAACGCCAGAGCCCGGTTCCCTAAAGCCACTGCTAATTTCAAAATGGTAGCCTCGAGGGAAGGCTAACTCACCTTTTTCTTGTGCTTTGTGGCCCCACCAAGGAATAAATAGGTGGTTGGCGGTATGGCCATCTTCGTTATAACGAGGGCGGCCTTTTAACGCGGGTATTTGCGCACCAAGCCAAGCACCTGTAGAGTCCATCAGATTCCGTCCAACGTGGCCGCTAGAGTTGGCTAATCCATTAGGGTGTTTAGTATGTTTTGAGTTCAATAAAATACGTGCAGATTCACAAGCACTGGCAGCGAGTATGACAACGTCGGCGTTAAGAGCGTGCTCTTGTGCAGACTTTTTATCGACATAAGTGATGCCGGTAACCTTACCTTCTTCATCCGTAGTCACTGATTTCACCATGGCGTCGGTGATCACCTCAAGGTTGCCCGTAGCTTTTGCCATCGGAATTAGTGAAGTGGTGGTTTGAAAAGCCGCGCCAATAGAGCAGCCATGGCCACATGGCGTCGCATAAAAGCAAGCTGAGCGATCGCCTTTACTACGGGTAAGCACTGCGCGGTGCATGGGCACAGCTGGGATCCCTAATTTTTTAGCCGCAGCGGCAACAAGCAGCTCGGGTACTCTTGGTTTGGGCGGTGGCTGCAAGATCCCCGGAGCAGAGGGGGGCATATCATCAAGCCCAGTGTTCGTGCCACAGACTCCAACTATTTCCTCGGTTTTATCATACCAAGGTGCAATATCTTGGTATTCGAATGGCCAATCAGCCCCGTGACCGTCACGACTTTTCCCCTTGAAATCATGTTCACTAAAGCGCAGCGAATAGCGCCCCCAATGGTTAGTTCGGCCACCAAGCATACGGGCTCGCCACCAATAGAAGTCGGTATTTTCAGCGTGTGTATAGGGTTCGTCAGGCACTTGCCAGCCACCATCAATGGTTGCATCGTAAAAGCCAAAGTTTTTATCTTTGTTACCTGCTCCCATCAAAGGTGCTTCGCTATTGCGACGGAACATGGGGGTTTCTTTCTTTGGATCGTAATTTCTACCGGCCTCTAACATCAACACCTTATGTCCAAGCTTAGCCAGGGTGTATGCAGCCATTGCACCACCTGCACCGGAGCCAACGACGAGTACTTTATGGTTAAATTCCGCCATCATTACAGCTCCCTGATCTTGATATTTTTAAACCAAACTTGGTCACCATGGTCTTGCAGGCCGATATGGCCTTTTTTGCCTTCAGCGAATCCTTTCCATGTCGCGAACTTGCTGCCTTTGACTAGGGTATTCCATGTGCTGCTACCTATCACCACACTGGTGGTACTTACTCCGTTCTGCCATACTTGGAGGTGATTATCTAGCATTTTGATACGTACTTGATTCCAGGTTTCAGCAGGCTTATGTGCCGTACTTGGTGCGGCAATCAAGTCAAAGATAGAGCCAGACAGATGAGAGTCGATTTTGTTATCAGGGTGCTCTTCGTTGTCTAAAACCTGGATTTCAGGTGCTCGTGAATAAATTGCACTGCCTGTTTCATCGACCAGCACAAAGATCCCACTATTGCCTTTTCTTGACACTTTCCATTCGAGCTGTAACTCAAAATTACGATATATTTCTTTGGTTAGAATGTCGCCGCCGCCCCCTTGCGTTAACGTCATTGCCCCGTCTTTCACTTGCCATTTTGGGTCAAGAGTGTCGCGTTTAAAGTTACGCCAATGAGACATGTCTTTGCCATCGAATAACAATTGCCATCCCGCTTGTTGCTCTTGTTGGCTCAATTGATTATCAGTGGTACTCGCACAAGCGGTACAACTAACAGTCAACGCCAGCGTGAGCATTTTTATAGAGTTGAGCATAATGGAACCTCGTTTGTTCACTTTTTACTTGTTGCTACTTGTACCAATTAGTCTTAATACTTGCTCAATTTGAAGGCGCAAACCTAACGCAGGCTGCTTGAACAATTTTCGCCTTGTTATCGGCAAGACTTTTCCACCTCAAAATAGCAAGCTTAATTAAGCGAATTGGTATTACGCGTATTTCTCTACGCGCTTATTTTTATTGATATAAAGATAAAGGCCGATAAAAGCCACAATTAGAATCGCTGGAAATAACAGGATGTTTTCAAGCACTGCTTGACCGGCAATAAGTTCAGATTGCTGTGACGTTAATTCTGCGGCTTGCGCCTCACGCCTTGCTGAATCAATCCAACTGCCAATTACAGGATTCCACATGCTAACGGCAAACATACCAGCGCCCCCCATCAAAGACATGCCCAGAGCCCCCGTTTTTGGTGTGTACTCTGCAACACAGCCCAGCATCGTTGGCCAAAAATACGTGACACCCAAAGCAAATAAGATGGCGGCTAGGTAAACGGCTGCTCCGTGCACTTGACTCATCATAAAAATACCAGCCGTTGCTAATACAGCAGAGCCGAGCAGTACGCCCGTTGGGTTAAAGCGGTGGACAATGGGCCCTGCAAAAAATCTGCCCAATGCCATAAGTCCTGTGATAAGTGCAAGGATCATCATTGGAGATGCGCCAGAAGCCCCTAAAATACGCTCAATCCACTGTTGTGTACCAAGCTCGGTTGTTGCTGTTAAGGTCATACAGCAGATTAAAAATAGATATAATGGCGAGAACAGGTGTTTAAGGTTGCTGGTGGTAGAATGATCTGTGCGATCAAATTCCGGAAATTGTGATTTGATCATCATCGCACCGTAAATCAGCGTTGGAATTAATATCAAAGCAACTTGCCACTGCCAATTAAAGCCCAATGTCGTCATGGCACTCGATGCCAGAGCACCAATCACTATGCCGCCTGGGAACCAAACGTGGAAACGGTTAAGCATGGTGGTTGTATTTTTGGGGTACATTTCAGCGATCAGTGGGTTGCAGCCAGCTTCTACAGAGCCATTGGCAAAGCCAATCAAAAAGGTCGAGATGAGCAAAAGCCAAAAACCATCTGCGGTAATGGTCAAAACCAACCCTGCAAAGTGGCAAAAAAAGGCTAAAGCGATAAGCTTTTTAGCACCGATGGCGTTGTAAATAGCACCACCGAGCATGGTTGCTACAGGGAAGCCTAGAAATGCCATCGCGTTTACCCAGCCCAGCTCCGTGTCGGAAAGGCCAAATTGTCCGCCTAGCTGTCCTAAAATACCCGCTCGGATCGCAAATGTCATTGACGTCACAACCAATGCTAGGCAACAAAGATGGAAGACGATACGATTATAATTGTTATTTTTCATGGTCGCTGTCCTGTTTATATTAAACCGAGTATTTGCTTATTGCGCTCGGTGTCTGTACTACTGCCTGCGAAGTCATCGAAGGCTGTCTCTGTGGGTCTGATCAGGTTTTGTTTAATAAATTCAGCCCCTTCTTTGGCGCCATCTTCGGGATGTTTAATGCAGCACTCCCATTCCAACACCGCCCAGCCATCAAAACCGTACTGTGTTAACTTGCTGAATATTTTTTTAAAATCGACCTGTCCGTCACCTAATGAACGAAACCGTCCTGGCCGTTGTTGCCATCCTTGGTATCCGCCGTATACACCGCAGCGGCCGTTGGGGATAAATTCGGCATCTTTTACATGAAATGCTTTTATTCGCTCATGATAGATGTCGATAAATGCTAAATAATCCAATTGCTGTAAAACAAAGTGGCTCGGATCATAAAGAATATTGGCTCGGGGGTGGTGATTGGTCGCTGCTAAAAAGCGCTCAAAGGTGACCCCGTCATGCAAATCTTCACCGGGATGAAGCTCGTAGCACACATCTACACCTACCTCATCGAAACGGTTCAAAATAGGCAGCCAACGTTTAGCCAACTCCTCAAAGCCTTGCTCAACAAGTCCACTGGGCCTTTGCGGCCAAGGGTAAACAGTATGCCAAAGCAGCGCGCCTGAGAAAGTGGCATGAGCGGTTAGCCCTAGCTTTTCACTCGCACTGGCTGCAAGCAGTAATTGATCAACAGCCCATTGTGTTCTTGCTTGTGCTTTACCATGCACCTCTTTTGGTGCAAACCCATCAAACATCTGGTCATATGCTGGGTGTACGGCAACCAACTGACCTTGCAAGTGTGTAGATAGCTCAGAAATAGTAAGGCCATACTCATTGGCAATGCCAGTAATTTCATCGCAATAATCCTGGCTTTCAGCGGCTTTTCTTAAATCAAATAATCGCGCCTCCCAGCTAGGTAGTTGGATCCCTTTGTAACCTAATTGGCTTGCCCATTGACAAATACTACTAAAGTCGTTGAATGGTGCTTGCTCAGAAGCAAACTGCGCGAGAAAAATTGCCGGTCCTTTGATTTGTTTCATGTGTATTTTATCCGATGTTAAAAGGGTGCCACTTGGTTTCTTTTGCACTGGCAGCAACTGCGTTTTCTATAAATGCCATACCGCGAACTGCCGCTTGAATACTCGGTACGTCAAAGTCTTCTGGCTGGACATCCGGTTGTTGCTGGCGCGCTTGAATAAGCATGGCAAAATTAAGATAAATATTGGCAAAGGCCTCTAGATAGCCTTCAGGGTGACCTGCTGGCACACGGGTCGCATTGGTCGCGGCGTGGCAAAGCGTGCCGGCTCCTGTACGGAGTAACTGAGCCGGTGCATCTTTCATGCGTAGCCAGAGGCTATTAGGCTCCATTTGTGACCACTCGATACTGGCTTTGTCGCCATAGATTTTTAACGTGAGATTATTTTCCTCACCAAGTGCTATTTGACTTGCTAGTAGCACGCCTTTTGCACCATTATCAAAACGTAATAATACCGTGCCGTCATCATCTAGCTGGCGCCCACAAACAACGGTGTTTAAATCGGCACAAAGAGAAGTGATAGTTAAGCCACTTACATATTCGGCGAGGTTGGCTGCATGTACGCCAATATCACCCATACAGCAGCTGATCCCAGATTGACTCGCATCTAAGCGCCAACTTGCTTGTTTACTTTGCTCGTCATCTTCACTTGCAAGCCATCCTTGACTGTATTCAACAACGACTTTACGAATATTACCAAGTTCTCCTGTGGCAATACGGTGGCGTGCCTCTTTCACCATGGGGTAACCTGTATAGGTATGAGTCAACCCATACAGGCAATTTGTCTGTTGTAATAAGGTTTGTAGTTGTAATGCTTCGGACAAATTCAGCGTTGCAGGCTTGTCGCTTAATACATGAAAGCCATACTCGATAGCTTTTGCCGCTATCGGAAAATGCAGGTGATTTGGTGTCACAATAGCGACAAAATGAATGCGTTCAGACTCAGGAAGCGCAGCTTCAGATTGCAATAACATGTGGTAGTCATCATAGCAACGTGTTGGTGCTAACCCTAGCTGTTTACCCATTGTTATACTTTTCTGTGGATCTGAGCTAAAAGCGCCTGCTACTAATTCTATCTGGCCGTCCAAACGTGCTGCAATTCGGTGTACAGCGCCTATAAAAGCACCTTCACCACCACCAACCATGGCCATACGGATTTTGCAATTATCCATTGTTTAGCTCCATCGAGTTATCAAGGTGAGTTGATCTGATGCTATTGATAATAGGGAAGTGCCATACCTTAGCGGTAATAAAAATTCGGTTGACAATGCAACAAAATCGGCGTTTAAATAAATTGGTTTAGTTCATTTTGTTAAGATGGGAAAGGGTGTGATAGAGCAAAGCATTTTGACTCAAGCTGGGGTCAATCAACTAATAGCGGCGTTTGATTTGATCCCAGATATTCTTTTTTGGGTGAAAGATACAGACAGTAGGATAGTGCACGCGAATCAACAGTTTGTTGAGCACCAAGGTTATAAAGCATTAGAACAAATATTGTACAAAACCGATTTCGACTTCTCGCCACCACATTTGGCATTTCAATATGTAAATGATGATAAGCGGGTGATGGAAGGGTACATAGTGACAGATAGACTAGAGTTAAATCAAACGAGTAGCGGTGATTTGGCATGGTTTTCTACATCTAAACATGTGCTATTAGATGAAAATGGTAAGACTTTGGGTACATATGGTGTCACTCGGCATCTTGAAAAAACGTCAAAGGCGCTCTCTCATGTTAGAGCAATCGAAGCTCCTGTTGAATTTATTCGCACCAATTATCATCGTCATATCTGTATCGAAGAATTAGCAGACGTAGCTCACCTCTCCGTGAGCGCACTAGAGCGTAGGTTTAAAAAGCACCTAGCAAAAACCCCAAACCAGTTTATTAATGAAGTCAGATTAGAAAATGCCAGAAAGCTATTAGTTGAAACCCGTTTACCTGTGTCGCAGGTTGCCTATCAATGTGGTTTTTCAGAGCCTAGTTATTTTAGTAAGCAATTTCGTCGATTATTTGGTGATATTCCTTCACAGCTACGCAAAAAATTAGCATCAGTCGACTAGGGAGTTGCAGCGCCAGCAGCGTTAGATTTAGTGCAGAACGTGGTTTTTGGGGCGTAAACCATTGTTGTTTACAATAAGCGTTAATAGGTTTGTTATTAGCACTTCAGGCTATTTAGTGGTTACTGCACTTTATCTCTTTTTTGAGTGATCAGCTTTTACAGACTAGTAGAACCCAAAGTTGGCATACGTACCATTTTTACCAGAATCATTTTATTCTTTTTGGTTGATTTATTGGAATTAAATATTTTAGTTGGGCAAGTGAAGTTCAGGAGTCTTTTATTTCTTCTTTTTTTTCTTGCGGTTATCTATTCCCATCCTGATACAAAACTATCCAATATCGTCATATTTTGTGAATATAGCGCATACTTCTTCGGTAATGAAGCGTATGAAGGTTTGCATCTTTTTTAACCTTTACGCCGATTTTGTTTTATTCCAAACCGATATTCTATTATCACTTTTGTTAATGCACTCACTATGCTGAACGAGTATTACAATTGGTTGCCCCCCTTTAAGGAAGCCAAAAAGGGTTGTCATAAGATCATCCGTCATGGAGCAGCAAGGGACGCATGATTTTATAAAAATAAAAATTTGGAGATAGTAATGGCCAATAATAATAACAGAAGCCATGCAGCAGGAAATTCACGGCAATTTAGCAAGTCTGTACTCGCTCTTGCGATATTATCAGCGACTAACTGGGCAATGGCTGAAGAAGCCGAAACAGAGCAGGCACAGGAAATCGAAACGATTGAGGTGCGCGGGATCCGCGCATCTATGGCTGAAAACTTGGCGATTAAGCGTTTATCAAACGCGATTGTGGATGCCATTACAGCAGAAGATATTGGCAAGTTTCCCGATAAAAATGTGGCGGATTCACTGCAACGTGTACCCGGTGTGGTGATTTCTCGTAGTGGCGGGGAAGGGGAAAACGTCAGTATTCGTGGCCTTTCCTCTGATCTTACTTTTACGCAGTTAAACGGCAATTTTATTGCTTCTTCTCCGGGCTCGCCGTCGCGCTCTTTTAGTTACTCTTTGTTGCCGTCTACCATGGTGCAATCGGTTGAAGTGTTTAAGTCTTCTGAGGCGCGTTTAGATGAAGGTGGGGTCGGCGGCACAGTTATTCTACACAGCCGTAAACCACTGGATATGGAGGCAAATTCTGGGGCGTTAAATGTTGAATATACCTACGCTGATGTGACTGAAGAGTACGAGCCTAATTTTAGCGGCGTTTATTCTTGGAAGAACGAAGAAGAAACCTTTGGCTTGCTAGTTGGTTATACCAATCAAGACCGCACCAACCGGTCTTTAGGCGGTGATATGTCGGGCGGTGGCGGTTGGCGTTGGGCAACAAGTTCAGAATTGCCAGCAACGGACACGGCGGGCAATGTGATTGCTGATAGTACACGTCGATTTGCAGCGTTAGAAGATGCTTATGGTAACGTTTATGATGGTGTTTGGGCACCGCAAGTTGCAGGTGTTGGGGTAACCAAAGAAAAACGTGAACGTCAGGGGTTACAAGCCACCATTCAATGGCGTCCAGTAGACGATTTATCTTTAACATTCAATCATTTTCATTTTGAGCTTGGGCAAAATCGCACCACGTCACAAATGTGGATCCCAGAGTGGAAGTACAGCCCAGATTACCTTACCGGTATTACCCTAGACGAAACCGGTATGGTTGTGACTGGCATGGACTTCACCAGTGGCGCTGGTGGCACTGAAGGGAATCTTGAATTTCCTTGGATCATTGGTAGTTACACGGTAGAAAAAGACACCTCGGATACCTACGACTTCGCTTTTGAATATGCCGGTGATTTATATGATTTACGTGGTAAATTTGGTCACACTGAAGCCAGCGGAGGCCCTTCAGAATCTTGGAGCGCGGCGTATAAAAGCGGCCAACCTGCGAGTCGCAGCGATTCTGGACAGGTTGAAAACGCCGCTTCATTTGCTGGGTGGCGATTAGGCGACAGAGTGTCGCTGTACGCCGATCCCGCTTTGCTGTCTAACCTTCAGGCTGGTATTGCCGGCGATCCCGACCCGGGTTCGACAGGTTCAAGCTTTGTCGTCAGTGACTTAGAAGAGGACTATGCCCAGTTAGACCTTGATTATCGCGTCGGGTACGGCATCGTTGATACGCTGCGTGTTGGTGCTAAATATCGTAAAGCGACACTGCATCGCGAAACCAACAACACCTTCTTCATCACTCAAGATGGGGCTGACAGAATTGCCAGTGGCGAGCTTGATCCATTCAGTCAAGGTGCCATTGATGAGGTGTCTTACCAGTGGATTGATGGTATGCCAAAACTGGAAGATATTTTGAATACAACGTCTGAACAAAATATCCCAGGCGGTTTTGAAGTAAATACCATGCCCACGATCAATTGGGATAGATACCGCGAAATCGTGACCAGTGAATATGTTAAGCACACGCGCCGTGAGCCTGATTTTGTGTTCGACATAGAAGAAGAGATCATGGCCGCCTATCTACAAGCCGGTTTTTCTTTTGGAGATTTTAGAGGAAACATCGGGGTACGCTATGTCGAGACTGAAACGCAGATTATGTCATCGGATAAAATTAACTACTTTTTAGATGACATTGATGATGTCACCGAAGAAGATATCTTAGGTGATGAGCGCCTTATTGACGTTGAAACCACCACCGTGCGTACCGTAACCGACTCGCAACTTTTACCTAGCTTCAATATTGTCTGGGATGCCAGCGACAATCTTGTTATACGAGGTGCTATCGCCAAAACGATGTCTCGAGCCCCGTTCAACGACATGGGGGCCCCTGAGCAGTTAACCTTTATCTCTCAAGAATGGGCAGACGACAGGCTCGAGTTTAGAGGCAACCCTGTGGAGCCTGGATGGCGTGGTTCAGGGGGTAACAAGGCCCTAAAACCATTTGAATCTGTACAGATGGATTTATCTGCGGAGTATTATTATGGCGAAGGATCTGCGGTTGGCATTGCGGTATTCAACAAAGACGTAGATAACTTTATCGTGCCCTTGATCATTACCTCAGTAAGGCCGTTTGAGGGCTTTAATAACCCTTTTACCGGTGTTGAAATTGTGCCGCCGGGTGATATTACCGTCACGCCGTTTACCACCACCGCCAATGGTACAAACGCAACCTCTCGGGGAGTAGAGCTGTTTGCACAACATGCATTCGATAATGGCTTTGGTCTCAACGTTAACTACACCCTAAACGATACCAATCAGGCAGACATTAGCGTAGACGGTGAAAAGGTCGGTGAGTCTGCACTTGTCGGTAGTGCAGATAATCAATTTAACTTCTCCGTCTATTACGAGAATGACACTTTCAGTGTCAGAGCATCATATAACCGCCGAGGAGAGACCGCTTTGGGGCTTGCCGACGGGCTCACTGTATATCAGGAACCATATCAACAAGTTGATGTGAACGCTTCTTATAACTTGATGGAAAACCTGATCCTAACCGCGTCTGTGATCAACCTAACCAAAGAAGAACCGAGAACCTTTTATGGTGAAGATTCTAAAGCGAGATTGCGCAGCAGCAGCTACACCGGGCAGCGCTACTATGCCGGGATCACCTACCGATTTTAACTTTGGCGATAACCATAAAGTAATGCAAACCGGGTGAAGTCGTGTCAGTACAACGAGAAACAATATCACGGCTTATCACCTGCTTGTGGTGCGTTTATATCAACCTATTCACACGAGTTGGTTGATATGTAAGAAGGGATAAATATGAACACGTTAAATAAAATAAGAAATGCGATCCCGCTCATTGCCGTTAGCAGTTTATTGGCTGCATGTGGCGGCGGGAGCGATGATCCAAAAGTTGAAAAAGTGCCAGTAACCCCCGCTGTGACGACGGCAGAAGTATCAGGTTCAGTGATAAAAGGCGCGTTGAGTCAAGCCCGCATTTCGGTGACGGCGCTCAATGGCTCTAGCATGATGATGGATGAGAACTCGGCAACCAGTCAAACGGGGGAATGGTTTATAGAACTGGCTGGTAAAGCTGGGTTTGGTATTAATTCTACTATTAAAGTGACCGCCACAACGAGCGAAGGCTCGCAGATGCGCTGCGACGCGAGTCGCTGTGGCTCAGTAGGAATTGGTGAGCAGGTAAGTGGCGATTACATTTCTGGTGTGACTTTGGCTACTCTAAGTCATGTTGCCGTGCCGTTTGGTTCAAATGCCGATGGTAGTGCTGATGCTACCTTACAAATCAACGCCTTGACGACACTAGCAACCATGCTGGTGGAGCAGCAGATTGCCGAGGGGCGTAATGTCTCCACTCCTGAATTAATGGCACTGGCAAAAGCCCAGATGTCTGCGTTATTGCTTCGGGCTCTTGGCTGGCAAACAGGGAACACTAATGTTTTTGAGTTACCTGTGGTTAGCGCTGACCAATTAACGAATTTTGAATTAGGGGAAACGTGCACAACCTCTGACTCTGGTGAGCAAAGTTGCGAGATGACGTATGTTTCCGAGAGTGTGCGAAAGCTTTCCCTATTCAATGCTGCATTTGCACAGTTTGACGAGCAAGGCTCCTTACAAGGTATCTTAAGCGACTCTGCTAGCAATCTTAGCGCTGCACTTGGCGGCGATGAAGCTGCACTTGAAGCGCTTCGATTGCCAATCTACAACGCGCTGCAAGCTCACCCATTAACGACGCAGCTAGGTCTTAGTGCCGATAGTATTATGGACTTAGCACTACCACTATTTGATGAGCCGGTATCCACCGGACCCATGCTGCAAGTCGTGACATCAGGTGCCACTATTACAGCAAGAAATGCGATTAGTGACGCCGAGAGTGCAAACAAGGCATTTGATGGCGATCCGCAAACTAAATGGCTTGACCACAATGATTGGCAGGGGCCACCGACAGAGGAAGCACCATCTTGGATCCAAGTGGATTTTCCCACTCAACAAGCAATTAGTGGTGTTTACATTACCAGTGCTAACGATGCCCCAGAGCGAGATCCAGAAAACTTCTCGTTATTAGCTTCAAACGATGAGGGCGCGAGTTGGGTTAATTTGGGCAATGTGGTTGGGGCGTCGTTTGAAGCGCGCTTTGAACGTCAAAGCTTTGTATTTGGTAATGCGCAAAAATATACCAGCTACCGAATTGCAGTGACAAAAAACAAAAATAACGATGGTTTACTGCAAATTGGAGAAATTCAATTTGTTGGGCCGGTTTATCCGAGCGTTGACCATACGGATACTGAGACGTTTGCGGTCACGGCAAGCAACAGTATCGGTGAGGCAGAAAACCAAGATAAGGCATTTGATAACGACCCAACCACTAAGTGGCTGGATCATAATGACTGGCAAGGCCCACCTACTGTCGAAGCGCCTTCATGGATCCAAGTAGATTTTAATGAGGCGGTGGCAGTTAATCAGCTTGCGATAACGAGCGCCAATGATGCTCCTGAGCGAGATCCTGAGAACTTTGCTTTATTTGGCTCTAACGATAACGGAGTTACATGGCAGCAGTTGAGTAATTGGGTTGGTGAATCTTTTGAAGCAAGAGGAGAGCGCCAAAGCTTTGCGGTAGCGAATCAATTGCCATATCAAAGCTATCGCCTTGAGATAACCAAGAACAAAAATAATGATGGTTTGATGCAGCTTGCTGAGATTGAATTAATCGGCCCAGAAATCTCTGGATTAGATCATGCACAAGTTCAAGGTGCGAGTTACACGGCGCGTTTTAGTATTAGCGATTCAGAGAGCGCAGCGCAAGCCTTTGATAAAAATGTTGAGACTAAGTGGCTCGATCACAACGATTGGCTGGGGCCTCCCACTGCTGAAGATCCAGCTTGGGTTCAAGTAAGCTTACCACAAGCGCAAGCGGTAAATACTTTGTACATTACCAGCGCCAATGATGCGCCGGAGCGTGACCCTGAAAACTTCCAACTTTTGGCATCTCACGATGGGGAAGTATGGCAATTATTAAATACTTGGGTAGGGGAGCCGTTTGAATCGCGTTTTGAACGTCGAGCCTTTGCGTTTGCTAATGGCTTGGCTTACACACATTATCGCTTGTCTATCAGTAAAAATGCGAATAATGATGGGTTAGTGCAAATAGCTGAAATTGAACTCGCTGGACCTCAGTATGCACTTGAAGACTTGTCTGGCTTGGCTGGAACAAGCTTTACCGCGCGTAATCGTATTGGAGATGCGGAAAGTGAACAAAAAGCGTTTGATAATGATACCGAGACAAAATGGCTAGATCACAATGAATGGCAAGGCCCGCCAACAGAGGGATCACCATCTTGGATCCAAGCTGATTTTACTGCGTCACAGATTGTGAATGGTTTGGCTATCACCAGTGCCAATGATGCGCCAGAACGCGATCCCGAAAACTTTCAGCTACTGGGATCTATTGATGGTGGTCAGACGTGGACAGAAGTCGCGGTTTGGGTAGGTGAGCGCTGGGATGAACGCTTACAACGAAGAGTGTTTACTTTCTCCAATGCTTTTGCCTATCGCAGTTATCGTCTAAACATTAGCAAAAATGCGAATAACGATGGCTTAGTACAGATCTCAGAAATTGAGCTCCTAGGTCTTAGCGGCGACTAGCCTAAGGTTAAATAAATCTCAACCAAAAAAGCCAGAATGCAATTTGCGCTCTGGCTTTTTATTTTTCTCAATGAGAGTGACTTAGTATGATCTATTATAATACATCCACAGCTTGTAGCGATTCGCTCTGGTAGCAGCCCAGTAAGCGTACAAACTGGGTATGATCTTTTAACTCTTCAAGTGCCACTTGGACTTGTGGGTCTGCAATATTGGCAAGCAAATCTACATAAAAAACTTCTTCCCAAGGGTTACCAGGTACTGGGCGTGACTCTAACTTAACCATATTGATATTATGCTGTTTAAATACCATTAGCGCGTCAGCAAGTGAGCCAACATGCTGTTTGGTGGCCATAATTAAACTAGTTTTCGTTGGGATTTGAGTGGACACTTGAAGTGCTTTTCTTGCGACCACAATAAAACGACTATGGTTTTCAGTTTGATTTGCAAGACCCGCCTTGACTACCTCAAGACCCATGTTTTTTCCTGCTTGAGCTGAGCCGATAGCTGCACTATTTGGATGCTCAGCCGCATGCTTTAACGCACTTGAAGTCGAGTCGCATGTTTCATGCTGAATATCGCCAAGGCCTTGAATGAAACGGCTGCACTGGGCAAAAGGTTGCGGGTGCGCATAGATTTTTTCAATAGCTTGTAACTCTGTGTCAGGCAGTGCTAGTAAGCAATGTTCCACGGTATGCGTTACTTCGCCCACAATGGAGACTTGCGCATGCTGTAGTAAATCGAATACTTCGTTTATGCTGCCAGAGCTGGTATTTTCAATGGGTAAAATGCCGAAGTCGGCTTGGCCTTTTTCTACTTGCTCGGTGATTTGATCAAAGCTTTGGCAACCCATTTCCACAAGCTTGCCGGGACGACGGCTAAAATATTTATGGCATGCTAGTTGGCTGTAAGACCCTTGTCCGCCAAGGTAAGCAACGCGATGTGTATCACCTACAGCATCGGGATTTAAATTCTTTTGCAACATGGCTTGTTGGTTTAATACAGAGTCTTCTAAGATGGTTTGGAAAACGCTATTTATGTAAAAAGCATCTAGACCCAGAGATTTACCATAGCGGATTAATTTCTCTAGCAGCGCTTGCTCACGCGCTTCATCACGGATTGGCTTATTGTTGGCTATTTTATATTCAAGCACGCCGTGACTAATGCGGCGGCGTTTTGCCAGTAGTATTAATAACTCTGAATCTATCTCATTGATGTCATGCCTAAGGGCATCTAATGTGTCTTGTGTCATAGGTCCTCACTCCCATTTAGCCAAAAAAAAGCCCCCCGATGTTGGGAGGCTTAGCTATTCTTTTTCACTCGCGAACAGTCAAGCCTCTTCACCTAAAGAAGCCAAAAAAGAAATATGTGTTGCGTGTGATGAAATTCATTTTTTCAAACCTTATTTTGAAATCGAATACATTATTAACATAGAACCAAAACGAAACACAAGTACTAGTTTGAATGTGGTGGAAAAAATTCTTAGAGGCTATCAATAGAGACACTTCATCTGTTTGACTTATATATAGGTTAATCAAACGTAACTTATTGGCGAGTCGAAAAATATTCTGATATATTCAGGCAATACACCACTACAAATAGAAGATAGGCTAACCTGTGGGTAATCGTCGCCCACCATCCAGATATGGTGCGAACTCCTTAAGTGTAAAATTATCGATGCTGATCTCGGCAGTATGCCTGATCTCTGGTGTTTTTGCGGCCGCATTGATGCTAAAATCTGAAGAAAAGCAGTTAATCTACGAAGAATATGATGAGCTAAAACGTTTCAGCGCACAGGTTAACAGTCAGTTTTCAAGCTACTTAGAGTTAAAGTCTAGCTTAGCTGAGCAAGCAAATTCTGTTGTCGCCAAGCACCTTCTTTACAGCAGTGAAGACTTCTCTGGCGCGCCCGCGAATATAGAAAAGCGGGGTGATAACCTTGCAAGCACTGCAAGAAATGGCTTATCCGCTGCTCTGTATACTGATGGCAATGATTCACAAGCAATGCAAAAGCTCTTTTCAGAGTCGGAATTACTTTGGAATATACTCGCGCCGCCACTGTTACAAGATTTCTTTAACTTTTATCTTTCTACAAAAGATGGTTTTGTGAGAGTCGCGCCCCCAAATGCACTGCTGGCCAAAGACCCTCGGTTAGTCAATAACCAGCTACATAATTTGCCAATACTACATGCAGATCAAAACCCAACGCGCGAGGCCGTGTGGTCAGGCGCTTATTTTGATCGAGTATGGAACAAATGGGTGATCAGCATTTTGGTTCCACTTTATCTTGATGATACCTACATTGGTCTAACTGGAAGTGATATTGAATTAGAGACGCTACTTGAGAAACTTCCGCGCTCTGATCAACAACAAAATTTTATTGTTTTTGACAAACAGGGGCGCTTATTAGCTGCGCCTGGTTTACTTCAAACGACTGCTATCACTGGCAAACTCCAAGACTACACTGAGCTGCCCGAGGGGTTAAGCAAAATTGTACAAGCAGCACTATTTACCAAGCTACCTAATATTCAAGATGAATTTAAGCACAGGGATAAATGGCATATTATGCACGTTACCCATATTGCCAATTTAGATTGGTATATTGGTATATACAAAAAGCGTGCTTCTGCTATTTCCGCAATAGAAGAGCTAAAGGTGAAGTTCTTTGGCTTGTTTATTCTTTACGCGATTTTTGTTGCGCTGTTATTACATCAAGTTTTATATCAATTGGTGCTCAAACGTATCAATGCGTTAGTTAAAGCGGTAAAAGGGTTCGGTCGTGGTCAATGGGATATGCCAACGTTGCCAAGCACTGACGATGAAATTGGTCAGCTTAATGCCTCTTTTAATGATATGAGCGTAGAGATCAGACAACTTGTCAACGGCCTAAATCAGCGTATTACCGAAAAAGAAATAGCCGAAAAAGCGGCAAACAGGTTATCTAAAGCAGTGGCTTTTTCGGGCACAGGGGTGGTTTTAACTAATGAGCATTTTCAAATTGAGTATGTAAACCCTAAGATGCAAGAAATGACAGGCTATGATGAACTGCATTTTATAGGCTCACCTCTTTTGAGTATTATTTCAAAAGACATGGCAATTTTAATTGATGACATTGATATTGATTTGCGCAGTCGTAACTATTGGCGCGGTGATACTATGCTTGCTGGTAATCGAGAAGCACCTATTTGGGTGAGTTTGAGTGTTTCGCCTATCCGTGAAGAGGGCGGTGCAATTTCAAGCTATGTTGCTTCAGCTCAAGATATCTCGTTTGTTAAAGAAAGCCAGCGCAAGATGGAGGAGCTTGCATATTTTGACACGCTAACGGGGCTTGCAAACCGTACCTTCTTCAGAATGCAGCTGCGCAAATCGATGGCGCTTGCAGAGCGCGGTCATTACGCCTTTGCTTTATTTTACTTTGACTTAGACGAGTTTAAGCGGATCAATGATACCTTAGGCCATGATGCTGGGGATCGCCTACTCCTTGAAGTCGCGACACGATTGAAAAAACGTCTTCGTGCCGAGGACACCATTGCAAGGTTAGGTGGTGATGAGTTTGCGGTACTGCTCAGTGGCATTAATGAACGAGAAAAAGCCATGGACGTGGCAAATATTATTCAAAAAACGCTCTCACAGCCAATCAAATTGGGTAATAACGAGGTTATAGTCAGTGCGAGTATTGGCATAACAATGGCTCCTTTTGATAGCCAAGAAGAAGAGCAACTCCTAAAACATGCCGATTTGGCCATGTATCAAGCCAAAGCCAAAGGCCGCAATACCTATCATTTCTACAGCCAAGATCTAGATGCCGCAGCAAATGAGCGATTATATATCGAAAACGAATTACGTACGGCAATAAAAATGAAGCAGTTTACGCTGTATTATCAACCACAGGTAAACAGTGAAACCACTGAAGTGGTGGGCTATGAAGCGTTGATCCGCTGGTTTCACCCAATCGAGGGGGCGATCCCTCCTAGTAAATTTATTCCAATAGCAGAGGCAACAGGGCTGATAGTTGAGCTTGGTGCTTGGGTATTGGAAGAAGCCTGTCACTTTTCTCGTCGACTGAAAACAGCTGGTAAAATTGGCAATGTATCCATTAACTTGTCAGCGCGGCAGTTTAAAGATGCGCAGCTTATTAAAACGTTGTCGGATATTATTGAAAAAACAAAGATAGAACCAACGCAGCTGCACCTTGAGTTGACAGAAAGTATGTTAATGGGAGACGTCGAAGCAGCAATTGCTCAGCTCAAGCACATAAAATCATTAGGAGTGTCGTTGTCTATTGATGATTTTGGTACCGGTTACTCTTCGCTTAGCTACATAAAGCGCTTTCCAGTAGATATACTCAAAATAGATCGCTCATTTGTAAAAGATATACCTGAAGATCCTAATGATATGGAAATTACCGCAGCAATTATTGCAATGGCGCAAAAATTAAATTTACAGGTAATTGCTGAAGGAGTGGAAACCGAAGCTCAAATGGCATTCCTGGCGAAAAACAATTGCTATATTGTGCAGGGTTACTACTACAGCCCACCACTTTGTGAAGCTGATATATTTAAGTTCGTTCCTACGATATAGTT
Organism: Pseudoalteromonas sp. PS5; assembly: GCF_004103255.1. Taxonomy (NCBI): domain Bacteria; kingdom Pseudomonadati; phylum Pseudomonadota; class Gammaproteobacteria; order Alteromonadales; family Pseudoalteromonadaceae; genus Pseudoalteromonas; species Pseudoalteromonas sp. PS5. The sequence goes on along the minus strand of NZ_RCSQ01000076.1, from coordinate 5,635 downwards.
TATTGTGATTGTATTGGTCCGCTCACTAACTGCGATTGGTATCCATATTGCTTTGCTTTTTAGTTTGATAAGACTTGTACGCGATACACCGTACAAGTCTTAATCTATGTATTATAACAATTAACCGCCCGCGATTTTTACCTTAAAACCTTGACCCTCTAGAAGCTGTTTAAGCTTGTCTCTATCATCACCTTGGATTTCAATAACTCCTTCTTTGACTGCACCGCCTTGCCCCATTTTAGACTTTAGCGTTTTAGCTATTTTTTTTAGGTCGTGCTGCTCACCATCAATACCCACTACCAACATGACGCCTTTACCTTTTCGGCCTTTTGTTTGCCTTTCAATGCGTACGGCACCATCTTTAAATACTTTTCCTAGTATTTGTTTTTTAGGTTCTTTTGTATCGATACGACCTATATCTGTCGAGTATACGAGTCTAGATTCTGACATCTAATTTGGCCTTATAGCTGTTCTTTTATAAGATGATAACAAAAAGCAGATTAGATGTTTTTATTTTTTGCTAAATGCTTTTTAAGCGTTATATTTAAACTGGTGAGGGGAAACAAATCAAAATAATTTAGGAGCTTAAAGATGAGCTTAAGTAAAAATGCTTCTGCTGATGGTAAAACATTAACAATTCAAATCAGGGGAAAGTTTGACTTTAATCTGGTGCAGTCGTTCCGACAAGCCTATGCGGAAGTCAGCGATCAAACCGAAAAGGTAGTGGTCGATTTGCGTGAAACTGATTACATGGATAGCTCTGCACTGGGTATGCTGCTGAACATGAAGAAAACACTCGGTACTTCCGTTTCTAGTATTCATATAAGTAACTGTCGCCCTCAACTCAAAAAAATCCTTCAAATATCAAGATTTGATAAAAAGTTCGATATTGACTGATCACAGCAAGATTAAACCCTCATGAATATCTTGGTTGTTGATGATCAAATACTGAATTGCAGACTTCTCACGACAATGCTTGAGCAGCAATTTTACACTGTTTTTTGTGCTCATAATGGTTCTGAGGCGCTAAAAATACTCGCGCTTCATGACATCGATATTGTCTTGTTGGATGTATTGATGCCAGTGATGGATGGCTTTGAAACCGCGCCAAAAATAAAACAGCATGCCGGAAATGTGTACTTACCAATCATTTTTATTACCGCATTGGAAGATCAAAGTAGTTTTGAAAAGTGTCTCGCTGTAGGTGGGGATGATTTCATTCACAAACCGTTTGATAAAGTCATTTTGTCGGCGAAAATAAAAGCACATGCGAGAACTCGAAGGCTTAGTCAACAAAGTAACGAACAAAAACGACAGCTTGAGTATCACTACAATCAAATCGAACGAGAGCATGAAATTGTTGAGCATATATTTAGTAATGCTCTAGCCCAGCAGATAACGTATCCTGAGATATGCGAGTATCATTTATCACCAGCCTCTATGTTTAACGGTGATATGTTTTTAATGGCAAAAAGTCCGATGGGAGGATTTTATTGTCTACTGGGCGATTTTACTGGGCATGGACTTGCTGCGGCAGTGGGGGCATTACCCGCTTCAAGGATCTTTTATACCATGGTTCAAAAAGGGATGGCGGTAAGTGATATTGCCGTTGAATTGAATACAGCTCTGAATGAATTATTACCTGGACATATGTTTTGCGCCGCAGCCATCATTGAATTAAGTAGTTCAGGTAAGAGTATTTCTGCTTGGATCGGTGGGTTACCAGATCTTTATCTTATTGACAGAAACGGCAAGTTGATTAAAACAATAGAAAGCCAGCATATGGCATTGGGGATATTGGACACAGAGGAATTTGAGCGAAACTTATTGCACTTTGAAGTAAACCCTGAACAACGTTTGGTCATGGCAACGGATGGTATCATAGAGTCAGAATCTGATAGGGGGGACATGTATGGAGAGAGAAGACTAAAACGTTTGCTAGCAAGCCGACCTGTTATTTCAACCGAGCAAATCATTTCTGAAGTGAGGGAGTTTACAGGAAGTGGGGAGCAGCAAGATGATTTAAGCATTGCAATCATCAACTGTGTGGCGAGTGAATCTGTGGCATCAGTCCCATCTCATTATTCAAGCCTTCCATTCAATATATCACTCTCCTTGGATGCACAGCAGATGAAAACAACCGATCCAGTGCTTGAGTTGGTTGATTTGTTAAGCGAAGTAGATGGAATTTCAGCACATCGTTCCAATATCTTCTTACTACTATCAGAGGCATATAATAACTCACTTGATCATGGTGTATTGGGTCTTGATTCAGAAATAAAAAATAAAGAAGACGGCTTTTTTGAGTATTACTGTCTCAGAGAGAGCGTTTTAAAAGAGCTGAAAGAAGCATTGATCATTATTTCTGTACGTTATAGCCCTGAAGAGCTTAAGTTGTATTTTTCTATTTGTGACTCCGGAAATGGTTTTAAAGCGGGCACACGTAATCAAGTGAAGCAGGAGTATAGTCATGGTCGGGGCGTAAGTTTGCTGGGGGAAATTGCACAAAGTGTCAGCTATAACAGCGCTGGGAATGAGTTAGAAATGGTGTATTCACTTACCTCCGAATCTATTTAAAGCAAACTCAGACGCTCTTTTATTATACTCATAGCGAAGCTTGAAAACCGCTATAAAACTACTACTTTTGAGTTGGCAATGTGACACCAGCGTGTTAATCTTGAATTAATTTTAATTTGGATGTTTAGATGGCTAAAGTGTCACGTTATATTTCTTTAAGTGGGTTATCAGTCCAACCTGAGCTTTTACAGCAGCAACTAGTCAAAGTAGATACATTCCTTGAGCAAAACACAAGTTCAGCGGTGTGGTCTTATCAAATCCCAGAGCTTGGTGAAGGAGGTAGTTGTAGTTTATTTGGCAACCTACAAGACACGCCTTTTTTATTGCAGGAATATATAGAAAAAGTTGAATCTAATGAGTATGCGTTGAGCAAGTTGCAAACAATAGTGTCGGCTGTGGTTGCGCATAGCGCAGTAGACTGGTTTGGGATCTATCAAGCTAGGGAAACTCAAGAGGGTAAGCAGCTGCTTAAACTGGCTTACCATGGTGCGCCGAGCAGACCATTATTTCCAATAACAGAGGCTTTTGCAGCAACGTCAAATAATATTCAAACGGTATTAAGTGCAAAGGCACGGGTAATTAACGATATACCGGCGTATGTTGCTAGGGGAGGGGAATATTACACGTGCGACCCTAAAGTTAAAGCTGAGGTGTGTTTGCCTTTATTTAATGAGCACGAGCAATGTATTGGTATTATTGATGCTGAAGCATTTACAGAGGCTTTTTTTGATGAAGAAATACTCGCGTTATTGGCAGCTGCATGTATTCGCATCCCACAGTATTTACCAAAATAACCAGCCTATTTCTTTATTCAATTGGTAGCGTAGCAACCCCAAAAGAACTAGCACTACTTGATATTTTAGTCTGTAAACTTGCCTCTGCTTAGGTGCGGCCAAGTTTACAAAAATGAATAAAATTCTAGATAAATATGGTAACTGGTAACAAATCTGTATGTTACCATCAATGCTATTGGAATCGGATGTCAATCATCCGAATTGGAATTAATTAAAATAAAAGAGATAAGCTATGTTCTCAGAGCTAAAACCACTCCCAACAGATCCTATTTTAGGCCTGATGGCCGCTTATAAGCAGGATAACAACCCACAAAAAATAGATCTTGGTGTCGGCGTTTATAAAGATGAACAGGGAAATACACCTGTTCTCAGAGCGGTTAAAAAGGCGGAAGCGTTTCGTCTAGAAAACGAAACAACGAAAAGCTACATTGGTTTAGCTGGTAATTTAGACTTTTGTCAGAAAATAGAGTCTTTATTACTTGGGGAGCATAGCGCGCTGTTGGCAAACCGTGTACGTACAGCACAGGCACCTGGTGGCACCGGTGCTTTACGTGTCGCAGCTGAGTTTATTAAACGTTGCAATACTAATGCAACTGTGTGGGTGACTACCCCGACTTGGGCAAATCACATTAGCTTATTTGAAGCCGCTGGCTTGACGGTAAAAGAGTACCCTTATTATGACTATGAAAATAAAGGGCTACTATTTGACGAAATGATCAATGCGCTAAAACAAGTGCCCAAAGGTGATGTAGTGCTTCTTCATGCTTGTTGTCATAACCCAAGCGGTATGGACCTGAATCAACAGCAGTGGCAAACTGTGGCAGAACTTGCAAAAGAGCAGGGCTTTACGCCTCTTATTGATATTGCTTATCAGGGCTTTGGCACTAGTTTGGAGGCCGATGCACAAGGGTTAAGAGCGGTTGCTGATCAGGTCGATGAAATGATTATCTGTTCTTCATGCTCGAAGAACTTTGGTCTGTATCGTGAGCGAGTTGGTGCGTGCTCTATTATTGCCAAAGACAGCAATGTCGCTGATGTGTCGAATTCGGTAATGCTAAGCGTGGTACGTAGTATCTATTCAATGCCACCAGCGCATGGTGCAGATATTGTAAATACAATTTTAAGTAGTACTGAGCTGACGCAGATGTGGCATGATGAGTTGGATGAGATGCGTGGTCGCATCAATGGCTTGCGTACATTGATAAAGGAAAGCTTAGCGGCAAAAGGCGTTGACCAAGACTTCTCATTTATTGATCGCCAGCATGGTATGTTCTCATTCCTAGGAATAAACAAAGAGCAAATCGACAGGCTTCGTAATGAGTATGCTATATATATTGTAGGTTCTAGCCGTGTTAACGTCGCTGGTGTAAGCAAAGATAATATCGATTATTTTGCAGATGCTGTAGCAAGTGTAATTAAATAAGCTTTATTACGCGTGATAAAAAAACCGCAATTTGCTGCGGTTTTTTTGTGTGTAGAATTGCATGAACCGAATTTACTTTACGCAAATTTCACATGGAATAGATGCTACCGGAGACTAAATGTTATCCTTTTAAGCTTGTTTAATTTTAGTTACTTTATCTGAGGGATTTTCAGTCTCAACTTTACTTTTTGCACTGGCTTTTGTTGATACCTTGCCACCTTTTAATACGGAAACAAAGTCATCTTTTTGTTTTGCAATTTCAAGTGCTAGGGATTCGACTTGTTGTTCACTTAGTGGTACGTCTACCTTAGTCAGCATATCTTCTAGTGCCTCTGCGACATCTAACATTTTATCGTAAGCATCAGCCTCTTTTTTAGATGTGAAAGTCATACGCTCGACTCCATTTCTTTCAACAACATATTTGATGATAACTGCCATGGTTATTCCCCTTGTCACTGTTTTTATATACAGTAATCCTAAACTCCATAATACGCAAGTTATTTTGAAAATTTTTCAAGTTCGGATGAGTCTAGTTTGTTTTAATAACTTAAATTAAAACAGGAGGTTATCAATAATTTTTATTTATTGAACAATGAGTGGCTTTGACAAATCATAAAACACTGACTTTAGTTATATGGCCTTATTAATCATCAGTGAGAATGCAGGTGATAAATGAGGGATTGGATCTTTTCACACAAGGAGTGTTATTTATGTTGATAAAAACCATCACACTATCCATTTTACTTGCGCTAGGCCTTGGTCACTCTAGTCGACCGTTGCTAAACCTCCAGAAGTCATCACAGTGCAATCACAAAACCACAGTGTATTAGACATTAACACA
>NZ_RCSQ01000075.1:0-10809 GCF_004103255.1 Pseudoalteromonas sp. PS5 | reverse complement strand
TGGTTTCAGGGGCGACTAATTAGCGTAGCTTCTAATTTATGTTACACAATAAGTTAGCCTATCCATTATCGACCCCAAAAAAGGGTCAAGCATAGATTTGCACACCTAACCAAACTTTTGTGCATATGAGCAAAGGATGACAAAAACTCTATAAATCTTTCGTTCGATCTTGAAAACATATTAGTTTTGTTAAAAGCCTCAAAACAAAGGCATAGAGCTGCCTTGTAATAAAAAAGCCCAACCAAATGGCTGGGCTATTACTTATTACTGCACTATTAGTTTAGCGCCACCCTACCTTCACCTAAATCTAGGTAGCGTAGGGTCGCAAAAGATGAATACTCTCCAGTCTGTTGCACCGCACTTACCGTATAACTGGCGTAATGTGCTTCGTTTTGAGCTTGAGGTAACTGTGCCACTGCTGTTGCACTCGCGAGACAACTGGCAGTCGCAATTGCATAGTTTGGCAGTGTTTTTTTGCGACGACGTAATAATAATGCCGACACCATCACCACCAGTATGCCACCTAAACTGCCAGATGACCGCGTTTCAGGCTTAGTGTCTGGCGTGCCGGGCTTTTCTGGCTCAACCACGGTCGCAAGACTAACGGTAACTTTAACCACTCCCTCACTCACCGCACCTTTTGCATCTTTAACCTGATACACTACGCTGTCCTCACCACTAAACCCGGGTTTAGGTTCATAACGTAGCGTGCCCTCTGTAGTAATACTCACCTGACCATGCTCTGCTGCTGCGCTTACTAAACTCAACGCATCGCCATCTGGGTCACTGTCATTGACAAGTACATCTATCACAACACTGGTTTTATCGTTGGTATTTGCGGTATCTGCTTGAGTTACTGGAGCACGATTTACAACCAACTCAACCGTCACCTCAGCACTTGACGTCCCACCTTGACCATCTGCTATACCATACGTGATTTGGGCTATACCAATGTAATCAAGCGGTGGTGTATAACGTAATTGGTTATCAACTACCTCTATCACTCCAAAATCTGCACTTGCTCCAGTGATGGTTAATGTATCACCATCAGCATCTGTATCATTGCTCAGCACATCAATGAACACTGGCTGCGCAACGGCACTGGTTATTGCATCGGCTTGAGCTTGTGGTTGGGTGTTAGTGGTTTTTATTACTGCAATCCCGCCGGGATCGATAACGCTACGGTTAGCAATCCCGTCATCATCATTTACACCACCATCTACAATTTGTAGTTGCACACACCAATCACCCGCATTCAAGCCGTCACGCCACTGCGTACTGCCCGGCGGAGGACAGTAACCCGGCTCACCCACTGCCGACAATATCTTGTTATCGTCTGTCGTCACAAAGTTTGTCCACTCACCATCTCTGAACTTACGATAAATCGCATTGACAGGGATAGGCTTTCGCTGCGGAATTACAATACCGTAAACATCGCCAGCTTTCGGTAAACCTGTGGCAATAAAGTCAAACACGCCACCTATGTTGGTCGCTTCACTATCCGTTGGCAGTTCACTTTCTAATAGCTGCGCACCGCCTGTGCTATTTTGTGAAACCGTAGCGCCTTTACGTAAGCACACGCCCGGCTCACCCTCAACCAAGTATTGACTTACATCCTTAACTTGGCCTGGGATCACGTTACACTCGTTGTTGGCATCTAAATAATCTGGAATACCATCATTGTCTGCATCGGTATAACCTTCTTGGTTATCAGGGATAAGGTCGCCATCGCTGTCTTGATTACTGAGCGCAGGCAAACTAACCACCACTTCAAGGTACATATCTTGTATTGACGATAAGCTTGGCGTGCCGTTGTCACTAGCGGTAACGCTCAGTTTATAAGTGCCCACCTCTAACCCAGCTGGGTCAAACTCAAAACGACTGGACTCTGTACTGGTATTTTCTACCCCCTCAGCTCTCCAACTTAACGTCACGCTATCTTGTGGGTTAGCATCCGTAGCTTCTGCCACCACCGAAACCACGCCACCATCTTGGCCAATCAATGTGCGTACTTGGCCGCTTTGTATTGCGTTTACTGCTAATGCTGGTGCTACGTTATCTTCCACTATGGTAACGGTTGAAGTTTGTTTTGCACCACGGTTGAGCGTATCGTCAAGCGTGATGACAATGCTCTCAGAGCCTTCCACTTCGCCATCACCAAACACATTAAAGGTAATACTACCTTCAACCCCTGATTCAATTACCACTTCACCTGCAACTAAATCATGGTCATTACCATCAGCTGTACCGCTCACTGAATAAGGCACCGTCACAGGATAAGTTGGCGCGGTGCCATTTAAGAAGACTTTTACCGTATGGCGCTGCTCTTCTGCTATCTGGCTGTCTTTGCTTAGTGAAATTAACGGATGCACAGTCACCGTTTGTTGTTTCACCGCAGACTCACCATCACTATCTGTAGCTGTCCAAAATACTTGATGAATACCCGGTGCAAATACTGTGGTTCCATCTACCAAAGATACTGCCAGTGGATTACCACTGGCATCTGTTGCCGTTGCATTACCCAAGTCCACTTTAGTGAACAGTCCTGTTGCATTGACTGTTTTATCTTCTGGTACGCTTATCTCCGGTGCGCCACTTTGTGCAGCACCCATGGTTACTTTTGCTGTCGCTTGCGCACGCATACCTTGGCTATCTGTTAGCATATAACTGATAACCGCAGCGTCTTGTACATTTGCTTGAGGCTGGTATATCAACTGGTTGTTCTCGATACTTACACTACCGAGCGTGGTATTCGCTGCCACAAGTGTGAGCGTATCATTTGTATCAACATCGCTGTCGTTCGCTAGTACATCTAACACATAGCGACCAGCTGCATCTGTAAAGGTATACTCGTCATTTTGTGCCACTGGTGCATCGTTCACTGGCTTCACAGTGATGCTCACTTGCGCCTCAGCCGAGTTCAGCTCACCATCATTCACCACATAGCTAAAACTATCGGCACCAAAAAAGTCTGCATTTGGCGTGTAACTAAATACATTGTCTTGCAAGTTGAGCGTGCCATTTGTCGGTTGCTGAGTAACGGAGAAGCTCAGCTTATCACCGTCTAGGTCTGATCCAACCCCAGTAATACTGACTGATGCGTCTTCCTCTACTAAAGTACTTATCGCCTTAGCAACAGGCGCATCATTCACCGCATTGACTGTAATATTTACTCTGGCTTCTGCGGAGCTAAGCTCACCATCACTCACTCGGTAACCGAAGCTATCGACACCATTAAAATCTTTATTTGGTGTGTAACGGAATAAATCACCTTGAACACTGACTGTACCATTGGCAGGCTGTGTGGTCACAGATAAGCTGAGGCTGTCACCATCAGGGTCTGAGGCCGATACGCCAAAGCTTACTGTCGCATCTTCATCGACGGAAGTACTGACTGTGCTGGCAGTAGGGGCTGTATTCACAGGAGTCACTGGAGCCACAGCATTCACTGCAATTGAGAACGCAGATAAAGCGCTAACGCTATTACCGTCAGAGACACTGATCACAATGTTCTCGTAACGACCCACATCGCTCCCACGAGGCGTACCTGATAACATTCCGGTTGTCTTATCAAATTTAGCCCACTTTGGTGCGTTAAGTATGCTAAAGGTCAGAGTATCGCCGTCTACATCTGTTCCCGCTGGTGTGAATTGATATGCGCTATCTTGATCAATTTGCGTTACTGGTGTACCGCTGATCTCTGGTGCATCATCCACTGCGCGCACTGTAACCTTAACTTCAGCAGGCTCCGAAGGTAACTGACCGTCAGATGCCACAAACAAGAAGCTATCTTCACCGTTAAAGTTAGCGTTTGGTGTATACAACCAAGTATCACCGCTTTGTGCTTCCAATGACCCCGAACTCGCGTCTTGTGAAATTTGGTATGTTAACCCGTCGCCGTTAATGTCGATCGCAGTAAGCGTGACCAGCACAGAACTATCTTCATTAGCAAAGACCGTTTGTGCCGTAGCAAGTGGCGCTTCATTAGCAAGGGTTATGCTAATTGGAAGCATAATTTCTTTTGCCAACTGCATGTTACTTTGAGTATTTTGCAAGCTTAGATTGATAGCATCAGAGGCGTTTTTGCTAGCATCATGCTGATATATTAGCTGTCCGCTATTAACCGCAGCTTGTGAGAATGGGCTACCAGCTGTAAGTTTTTCGCTATCTTCTAGGGTGCCATCAAGGTTTAGGTCTAAAAATAATGTACCAAACTGTGGTGCTGCATTGATTGTATAGATGAGTTGCTCAGCATTTGTACTGGCTTCAACTGCATTTAAGTTAGTGGTTAAAATCGTACTGCTGTTACCTTGGTCTACTAGCAATGAACTAGTTAGGCAGATCTGTGAAGCGTTTTGTGCGTCGGTATAATCAAGCTCAGCTGTCGCAAGTTCAGTAAAATCACCTAAATGTTTGACACTTAATGTCACCGAAGCCTTACTGGAGAAGTCACAGGTCGATTGTAGTCGCAGATTTTCTATCAAGCGGTTAATATTTGCTAAGCTACCTGTTGCTGTCCAATTCGCAGTATCGCTTTGAGTAATATGTAGCCCTGAACTATCAAAGCCACCTGCAACACTTAGTACACCCGCGTTTGGAGTATTGTTGCGAATTGTTATCGTCACTTGCTCAGAGTCCATGTCTTCAACACGCAACGCCCTAAATAGCTGTTGCGCATTCCAAGGCTCAGTGACCACCCGGGACATACTGTCTTTATTCAGCTTACTAATTTTTCTAAAATCATGCGTATCCGTACCACTTAGATAGACTTGCAAATGACCTTGCTCATCAACCGATAACACAGGGTCGACTTTAACTTCAAACGGCACCTGATAACTCGCCGCTTCTTGCCACTGCCCTTCAACAATGCTCTTGACCAGAATTGTACTTGACCCTGCGCTAATATCGGTAACTTCAACGGTGTAGGGTAATGTGCTGCCAACCGCAACAGACCTTAGTGTTTCTGCTAACCGAACATTACTTGACGTACCGCCATCAAGATATGACCCTGATTTATTTGCATAGTAATTAAACCAATTACCGTTATATTCCGGATTACTAGACTTGGAGGTAATGAACAGATTATATTGCTCCGGCTCACTTGCGCCTGAGAGTGCAAATTCATAGTATTCCACAGCGGTACCGCTGCTGAAGAAGCCACCATATTGATAACTTGGCTCTTCTCCATCTGCCAGAATACCATATGAGTACCCCCCAGTTAGCATACCAGAATTAACATCTGCCTCCCCTAAATGAGATGATACAAAGTGAAGTTTGTCACCATTTCTGATCATCTCAACTGATTTTGCAAAGTGCACCGCTTTAGCAAAATTGCCATCATATACCAATCGCTGCGACCAGCCACTGGCAATACTGTATTTTACTAACTGCATCAGGCCGTTTTGCTTGGATTGATAAAACAGATAAGGAACACCGTTAATATCTAATGCAAATCCAAAATCGCGACTAAGAGATGCCATAATCTGAAACCCTATCCCCTGATCAGCAAGGGCTGGCAATGGCTCAACTTGTTGTGTACTTGAGTTATACTTTAACACCTCAGTGGAGGTAGTATCTTGAGCGTTGTCTTCAACCAAATAGGCAAAATATGGCGTGTTATCTGGGGCAAATGCGATTTTTATTTTACCCTCAGTCGTATCTTTTGCCGTAACCGTACCTATTGCATTCCATACATCGTTCACTAACGCATACTGATGCACTGCACCTGCTTTATAAAAAGCTGCATACATCTTACCGTTTGCATCTGAGTTATAAACAATATCCGTGCTACCAATTGCATCAGCCAAAACAGGTAAGGTTGCTTGTATAAAACCCACTTTCGCTTCGGAAGCATCATCGGTAGGATTAATTAACATTTTGCCAGTTTTAGTTTCTTGACGAGAGTAATAGTCTCTAAATTCGCTGTCGGCTTTAACGCTGGTCGTGATAGTGAAGTTTGCTTCCGTTGCAGTTTCATCGCCATTGTGTAAAAAGTAATAATTTCCCGCTGTCAGTTGTTGATAAGACAGATTGGCAACTTGGGTTATTTTTTCATCTTCAGTTAGCTGCCCATCCGTATTAGCATCGTGATACGCTTGGAATAAAGATGTGTTCACTTTAACGTTAAATTGTATTGCGTTGAGTAAATCGGTCGTACCACTAAATTGAATATGCTCTGGCTTAAACTGAAATGCCTTTCCTTCATCCGCAAATATTGACCCAAATGAAAGTAAAGGTGCCAACTCACCAACATCTTGTACCGTAAACGTTATATTATGTGAACTAGACTCATCGGCATTTTTATTCTTTACCGTGAGGACAAACTCATAAACATTATCTTTGTTGCTATCAATAGGGTTTTCAAAATCAAGCTGTGGATTAACCTCAATGTAAAATCGAGTGCCATAAGGTAGAAAATTGAACAGTGCTCTATCTGCACCTCCGCTTACCACATATTCAAAGTTTTCGTTATCATTTGGGTTTGGCGTTGCAAACTCGTAAGGTCCAATATAAGGACTCCAGTGACCTTCTTCTACCGTAATATTATTAGATGATGTTAATACTGGCATCGTATCTGACATACTGCGCACTGTGACAGCATCAGCATTTGCGGATGCAAAAACCTCGTTGCTGGCATTGGCCTGAAAACCAGCTTGTAGTGCCACGCCACCTAGCAATATCGCTTGGATATGCTGAGTTAGCTTAGTTTTTTTCTTGATACTTTCACTTTTCAGAGACATCAAATTACCTATTGACAATAATAAAATAAATACAAGGCCGATAACACTGACCACATCAGCCTAAAAATATTAAAGTGTTGTAAAAATGAGATAAAATAAGTTGGTAAACTTTGGCTATCTGACAATCGAAGTTACTTACTGGCGCTGTAACAAAACCAAGCTTTTTTGATATTCGCCCACCAAAGTTCGCCCCACTGTCTCAGTACGGTGACGGCAAGCAGCTTGGCTAATAGCTGTAGAAAGCTAAACCTAACGTAAGATTGGTACTTATCTCAGTGTGAGTACTGTTTATGCACCAAGCGTGGACAAACCTTGAAGTCTTTGAAAAGGAAAAACACATTAAATTACCCGCGACTGGGCCCCCCCTCTGTCATTCTCGATATTTGCAAATTCTTTATCTGTCTATACACCACTCAGACGTTTAAAAAAACAACACAATTTTCGCTGATTATATACAAAAACGCAGTGAAAAAAAGCAATTTATATCAAAAAAAACAAGAGCGTTGTAGCTTTTCAGTACCAAAAATAACAACGGTGAAATCAACACCTTTCGGCTCAATATGCTACATCTAAGCCTGAATTTATACACATCAAGCGCTTTGTGTTGGCCTGGGCTTCATCAAAAAGCCCGACTAAATGAGACTGAACGTTTAATAACTTCGCTTCGGTAAGTGTATTATCATCTAATTTACTCATATCTGCTCAGAGCAAGCATCAGCACAATGCAGAGCAAAGCTCCAAATATATTATTCAGAGTACTTCAGGCGCAAATGCTACATTACCCACTTCTTTTTACTGTTCTTTTTCTTACACACTTTGCTAGTAAATGAAATTATTAAAAAACATATCAGAGCAAATTTTAAACAGAAAGTTTTTATATCCAAAACAACACAGCCATAATTAAAAATATAATTTTAATATTTTTGACCTAAATCATAAATTTTCCTTTAATAAAGTCGTTAAATAATAGCCGAACAGAGAGCAGATAGATTATCGTTCTCAGCGCTGTGAAGGAACCATATCAACAGCATCAATTATAAAACCAAATTAACTAGGTAAAACTGGTAGGAAGGTAATTTTTCATCTCCAGTTTAGAAATTTACTCAAAAAAGTAAAAGCAATATGTTAATTAGTTAAATGATTTATGAAGTTGGTATTTGCACGGTAAAAGATAAACATTTCATCAACAGCCTAAAGGGCTATTTATTCTATAGAAAAGGAAAATAATCATGAAAATTGGCGTATTATTCACACTTATTGCTACTGCTACAATTGCAAATGTCTCAGCTGAACCACTCCCTTCAGAGCCGGGCTATGCAAGTGTACAAGAAGTGTTGGAATATGGTCGAAAGTATCAAGCAGTCGATACCCAGCTGTTAGATGCTGGTTATCGCTTCCACGAGTGCCATACACAAGTTATTAATTATTTTGCACCGCCAACACAAGCAGAGTATAGATATGCGCAAGCTGAATGCTTGTATTCAATGCGCTCAGGTGGTGACTTTTCACTTCAGACTGATTATGCGACAGTTAAAATAGATATAAACTACAATCAAGAGATCATTGTGTATAAAGAAGCAGATGTATTGGTAAGCTACACAACGGTGTACTAACGAACGATTAGTTTATTTATATCAATTATAATTTAGAAACAGGGGGCTCCCCCTGTTTCTAAATTTCACCCAACCCGTTAATTTGAAATAATTTGAATTATAAAGACATAAAAACCAAATCTTCAAAAAATTAACGTTATAAAATTAAAAATGACAATTAAAATGCAAACACACCACCTTAAAAACAAATCAAGTTAAATAAAATTTAACCCTTCTAGATGGCTATCTCGAATTATTTCAGTTGATTTTTTTGACTGTGGGTATAATAAGTTGAAAACGCATGCTCACTAAATTTAACACCTGCCCTAAAATAGCTCGCTTGCTCAGTTATGAAGGGAGCAAACGTGTAACCTTGCTGTATAAGGTTACACGTAAAATGACCAATTTAGTTTACAGCGTCAATACCGAAAGTATCAGGACAATTCCCTTGACCATTACCAACTACGCCTGGCGCAGACAATAGGTCTTTCATTTTATCTGTGTCAGTAACGTCTTTGGGTAATGCAATTTGTAGCTCAGTTAAAATACCTTGTTTACATTGCAGTGCTACGCGGTAATAACTACCTTCACCAAACTCTTTATCAAACGCGGCTTGAAAGGCACTACGGTCAGTTTGCTTGCCAATGTTTTGATCAATATAGTCACTCACAAAGCCCGACTCATTCACCTGCTGCAATAAATTCATCGCCAACGTAAAGTAATTATCCTCACTTAATCCAGAGCAAGTACCATGTTTCCACCACTCGTGTCGTTGCAAACAAGTACCGCTGGCTTCACTGGGCATCACCTTGCCTAATCTCGCTCTAACATCGGCTGCCAAATCCAGCGCTGGATAATCACAGAATGTAGCGGGCTTGGTTTTCACTCGACCACAGCTACCGTAGTTTCTGCCACATGACTTTTTGTTAGGCCAATAACCGTGCAAAGTAAAATGAGACGCATCCCATCGATTTGGTGTCAATGACTTACACTCAGGTTTATTACGACCGGTAAACTCACAAAATGCTGGTTGCCAACTAATGGCCAATACATGTGAGTCAAAAATACCCGGGTAATGACACTGTGGATCGCCACCTTGACGCCCCCCTCCTCGGCTATCTACGACTAAATTACTTAAATCTCCACAACTGGCCGACACCCAGCGATCAGGTGAAGGGTTATATGTTGTCTTCACTCTTACCCAATTTACTTGCTGCGCATCTTGGGCATCGACTTCAATAATAGGGTACGTTTCTCCTGGACTTGATTCCAGTGAACCGGGGTTGGTTCCTTTACGCTTAGACTGGTACATATCACATGACTGGCTTGCGATAAAACTCCCTTTGGCAGGAGTAGCAGCGGCATAATGTGAGGTTAGCCCTAAGGCCAATGCGGTGGATATAATCATCATTTTCATTTAAGTAGCTCTCATTTATATTCAGTCTACGGCTTTGGGTTGATCGCCTAGCGCCTTAATTTAGGATTGTATTGCGCTTTAATCACCATTTAAGATGGTTATAAAGTCGTGAAAATATTTGTCATTTCCCTAGCTATAAGCGAGTTCTAGATTTATTTAGTGGCAAGGGTTCAAAATTGCTTACAGCCTCCATAATGTAGTTAATGCAAGCTAGCGCTGAAATTAGGAGCAGTCTCAAAACCAGTAAATTCACATTAAATAAACCTTTAATTATAAAAGATAGCAAAGCAACCTAGATAAAAGAATTACAACTCATTACAGTTATTCAGTTGCATTGTGACCATTTGTAGCTGTATGTGGTAAACTCAAGCTGCTAAATTTTTAAGCTGCAATCATGCGACGGACTCCAAGTCGCGACTCATAAATATAAGGAAATAAAATGAATGTTGAACATGTAATTCCAGAGGAGCACCAAGCACTATTGGAGGTTTGGGAAAACTCAGTTCGCGCGACACATGACTTCATCACAGAAGACGACATCGCATTTTTTAAGCCCATCATACTAGAGCAAGCTTTTCCAAACGTGACATTACACTGTGTGAAAGACAGACGTGGTGCTATTCAGGGGTTTATTGGTGTCCATGAAGGTAAAGTTGAAATGCTATTTGTTTTGGACAAAGCGAGAGGGCAAGGTATCGGCACAGTTTTGCTCATGTATGCCATTGAACAGCTGGGGGCGACTCAAGTGGACGTAAATGAACAAAACCCGTTGGCTGTTGGCTTTTATCAGCATTTGGGTTTTAACATTATATCGCGCTCACCAACCGATGATATGGGCAAACCGTTCCCAATTTTACACATGAAAAGAGAACTCGCAGCCAAGCTCTCCCCTATTTGCTAAGAACAGTGCTTGGAGTCATACGCTTTGAGCACTTCCCCACACCTACTGCTATAAAGCTTCCAGTAAGACTATTTGTGATAATACCTTGTCGTCACGCTTGTGATTTTGAGTCGACATGTAGGCAAGGCAAAAATTTTGCTATTTAGTCGATTCTGAATA
>NZ_RCSQ01000074.1:0-30565 GCF_004103255.1 Pseudoalteromonas sp. PS5 | reverse complement strand
TTATCCCGAGCTGGGGTTAAGTAAGCTATCGTAACTGCCCACACTTCACGCATTACTAATAGACACTGATTGCTAAAGACTACTGAGCCACCTGCGCTAACATTATACCCAGATACTGCTTGTAAAAAGCCTCGAAATAACGAAAAGTCCGTCTGGAATATTTCTATAATAATTTTAACTTCTTGATTATATTGCTAATAAAATAAAAATGAATTCATGATAACTTCATAAGCGACTCACCGAGCAGAGATAGTTAATCTTGTCGTCAACAGCAGGGGACAGCCTGTGAGCTCCTCTAAACAGATAGATAAAATAATAAAGTTGATGTAAGGATTTTCTTATGCTTTTAAATAAAGTAGCAATGGCAGTAATTATGGCTGCAACATTAAATGGCTGTAGTCAGTTTCAATCGTCTGAAAGCGAAAAATATGCAGGTGCAGAATTTGTTGAACAAAAGCATATTGAGCGCGGTGATATTGGTATCGCATATGAAAAGTTTGAATTGGAAAATGGCCTAACCGTTATTCTACATGAAGACCACTCTGATCCATTAGTGCATGTGGATGTGACTTATCATGTTGGCTCTGCACGAGAAGAGTTGGGTAAGTCAGGGTTTGCTCATTTATTTGAGCACATGATGTTTCAAGGCTCAAAACATGTGGCAGATGAAGAGCATATCAAAATGGTGACTGAAGCGGGTGGAAAGCTAAATGCCACAACGAATTTAGATAGAACTAACTACTTCCAAACCGTCCCAGTAAATCAATTGGAGAAAATGCTGTGGTTAGAGTCAGACCGTATGGGCTTTTTTGCTCAAGGTATTACTCAAGAAAAGTTTGAAGTGCAACGTGCTGCGGTAAAAAATGAACGCATGATGCGTTATGACAACGTGCCTTATGGGCAGGGTACCGAAAAGTCGCATCAAGCCCTGTATGGCTATGGGCATCCTTATTCTTGGATGCCAATTGGATATATGTCGGATCTAAATAGAGCTGATGCCAACGATTTAAAAGCCTTCTTTAAACGTTGGTATGGCCCAAATAACGCGACACTAACGATTGGTGGAGCAATTAGTCGCGATGACGTACTGCCGTTGGTACAAAAATACTTTGGCTCAATACCGCGAGGTGAGGCCGTGACCAGCGCTGCAAAACAGCCAGGTACATTGAGTGAAACTCGTTTTGTGTCGTACGAAGATAATGTGTCACTGCCAATGATCAGAAAAACCTATCCGACGGCCTATATGGGGCACCAAGATGAAGCCGCATTAGATGCCCTAGGTTATTTTATTGGCCAAGGTGAAAGTTCAATGCTGCGTCAGAAATTAGTTGATACTCAGCAAGCTGTCCATGCAAGCTCTGCGCATAAGTGTTTTGAATTATCTTGTCAGATGATTATTATCGCACTGCCACACCCTGTAAGCGGTAAAACGTTGACGGCGCTAAACCAAGATATTGAAACCTTAGTGAGTGACTACATTGAAAATGACCTGACTCAAAATGACATTGAGCTATTTATTACCAAACGAGAAGCAGAAATTGTTAGAGCGCTGCAAAGTGTGCAAGGTAAAGTGTCAATGCTTGCCGAATTTGAGACTTTCCATAACAGTCCTGACTACTTGAGTCAGCAGCTAGCGAGTATCAGAGCGCTGAAAGTAGATGATATTAAGCGAGTATATGCTCAATATGTTGCTAACAAACCGCATACTGTGCTCAGCATTGTACCTAAAGGTAAGCCGGAGACAGTGGCGCAACCGGACAACTATACACCAACATTTTTCGAACCAGCAGGCACTGAAACGGCAAAAGCTGAGGTAGAGTTACCTATTATCGTAGATACTTTTGACCGCAGTATAAAGCCTACCTCTGGTGCTGCAAAAACGATTACGTTACCCAAGCTTTGGAAAACAAAAACGATGAATGGTATTGAAGTGTTAGGTGCAGAAGATGCTGAAACGCCTACTACAACCTTACTATTGCAAATTCCAGCAGGTCGCTTATATGACCCAGAGCAATTACCAGGTGTTGCATTATTAACGGTGGAAATGCTAACAGAAGCCACAACTCAACATACAAAATCAGAACTCGCTCAGCAGTTAGCTAAACTCGGTGCGGAAATATCATTTGATGCTAAGCCTGAGCATATTGAAATTGAGGTGTCGACTTTAACGAAGAATCTAACGCAAACATTAGCGGTGTTGGCTGAGAAGTTATTGCAGCCTAAATTTGCTGAATCAGATTTTGATCGAGTGAAAGGCCTTGTCATGGAGTACAGTAAAACAGAGCGAGATAGTGCTGACTTTTTAGCGGATAGTGCATTAAATGAAGTGATGTATGCAAAAGGAAACTACAGTAAACCTTGGTTACCTACTGTTGACGAGCTTGCAAAGCTAGAGCTTACCGATATTAAATCCTATTACGCCAAGCAAGTTCGCCCGCAAGGTAGTAAATTGTCGGTAGTATCTGATATGGCGCAGCCTAAACTCATTGCGGCATTGGAAGGTGCACTATCTAAGTGGCAGGGTAAAGGTGAGCTTACTATGGTTGAGGCAACACCTGCGCAGTTAGACAGCAACACGATTTATCTTGTACACAAAGAAAATGCACCTCAGGCGCAGATCAGGGTGGCAACGCATACTGTGGCTGCAGACTTATCAGGTGAGTATTTTAAAAGTCAAATTATGAACTTTGCATTCTCAAATAGTTTTAACAGCCGTATTACGCAAAACTTGCGAGAAGATAAAGGCTTCACCTATGGTATCCGTGGCACTTTCTCAGGAAATCGAGACACAGGACATTATGTGATTTCTTCAGGAATTAATGCTGAAAATGTGGCAGATGCACTAAACGAGATTCAACATGAATTAAACTTGGTCAGTAAATCGGGACTGACAGACAAAGAAGTGGAGTTTACAAAAAATGCCATTGCCCAACGAGATGCACTGAAATATGAAACACCAGCTGCGAAATTAAGTTTCTTTGCGATGATGCACGCACATAATGTTGATTCAAGTATTGTAGAAACACAGGCTAACATTATCGAAAAGGTGACTAAAAAAGAACTAAACCAATTAGCTGCTAAGCACCTTGCACCAACAAATATGACTTACATTGTAGTGGGGGATGCGCCTTCATTGACAACGCAACTAGAGGCTAAGGGCTTTAAAGTTAAAACATTAACCGTTCAATAAGTTAACCAAATTGATCCCAACCGTGGCGGGCACTCTGTGCTCGCCATTTTTTTAACTCGACTTTTGACAAATAAGCGCATATCCAAGTTGTATTTTCGCTAGTTACTAGGAGGATGGCAAACACGTGGTAACTGAGTACCAATACGATACCATCTATTATTTGTGCTGGCATGCCCTAGCGTTGATATAACTTAATTTCATTATGGTATCGAGTGATGTAAGAAATCAGCAGTTTGTTACCATGTGCATCTAAATAGTAGATGCTAGAGTCGGCATTGACTACGGACTTTATATCCAGAACGGTTTCAAGGGTGTTATCGTCATTAAGCTTAAATACAGACTGTCGATTATAAAGGTATATATCACCGTTAGCTGCCGTTATCATGGGTCTGACCTTTTCACCGTTCAAGCTATGGTGCAGGGCTTCACCCGATATTAACGGGGTGACTTCGGTGGTTATAACGTTCAATAGTGCAATGTCTCGATTGCTTGATAGCGTGACAAGCTGGGTATCGTCATACCAGTCAATGCCGACAATATTGCGAGCAGGAAGAGTTGTGCTCTTTTGATCTCTGATAGAGATCACTTCAATTATCTTATCATCCGTTATTTCATGGGCGCGCAGCTGTGCCACTCGATTATTGTGTAGGCGGGTGTCACCATTTTTTTCGTTATCTGGCATCGTATATAGTATATCGAGCGAGCCTAAAGCTCTTACTTGGGCGACTTTATTCACTGTCTGCTTAACCAATATTTGCTGCTCGGCAGGATCGGAGTCAATGATTGAATATCCAGCACTCAGTTGTGTGATAGGGCTATATCTATGATGTTGGTCGATTCGAATTACAGTATATGACTCGGTGTCCTTAAAGACCGAATCCGTGTAGGCAAACTCTCCTTCTCCAAGGTAGGCCATAATCACTTCGTAGATCTTGGGTTTAGCAAAAGTTGTTGACTCGCCCGTTTTTAAATCAATGACATAACTATCATGATCATAGCCATAAGTCGTCATGAGTAGCTGGCTCTTTGACATAGGCAAAACGTAAGATGTTGGCTCTACTGCTACCCTAACAGGTGGTAGCTCAGTTAAAGTTTGCATTGAATAACGCTTTATTTCGCTGCTGTCATGGTCAAACCACAACACTGTTTTTTGCTTAGGATCCCAATTTGCAGCCCATAACAAATGTGGATATTCAGCTAATTTCAAGGTTTTATGGCCATTGAGTGTGGTGACTAATAGCTCAACCTTATCACCAATGTTACGTGTAAAAATCAACTGTTGTGTGTCGGGGATGATTGCAAGCAGGCGATCACCAAAACCATGATTGCTGGGTGTCGTGATCCGAGTTTCTTTTTGTGTATTAAGGTCATAACGATAAATGGCTCCGAGGCTAGGTATCCCTAAATAACCCCGTCGGCTATACACTATTTGTGCTTGGCCGAAATCAAATATTGCGTTGATAGCGCCGCCAGAGCATGGGAATAAAGCTTGATCGCGGTTAACGGTGTTTGGAGATAGGCGATGTTTGCGATATTCGCATACCGGTTGCTCTGAGTCGCGCTCGGCTTGGTGTAGATAGTAAATCCAATTACTGTCAGCGGACCACCCTAAAATGGAACTGTTTATCGGTATGCTTAGCGCCTTCTCATGTTGGGTGGTGAGATCCATCAGTCTTATCTCTCCTAGTGTATTCGCTTCATTGGTCGCGGATTTAAAGCTATAGGCGAGGTAGCGCTGATCTGGAGAGTTGTATAATTTGCCATGATGGCCTCGATACCACGAGAGTATTTGATTGTTAAATGTTGCAGCTTGTGGTGGCTGACGGTTACGCTCAGTAGTTTGACGGGGCATTTCTACATACAGGGTGATGGCAATAGCTGCCAAGACAAAACAGGTAAACGCAATAAGATAATATTTATAAGGCTTTGATGCTTTGCTTTTTTTGCAAACAGCGGTCTCTGCTTCAGGGGGCAACTCCGCTGCATCTGCTAGCGGTACAGTAAAGCTATAGCCTTTTCGGTAGTGCGTTTTAATCACTGGTTTTGGTTGCAGATCAGAAGCCAGCTGCTTTCTTAGCTCGAATATGACACGGTTAATTGTATTATCATCAACAAAGCTAAGATGCCACACGTTTTGCGCAAGCTCTTGGCGAGTAATGATCCGGTTTTGATTTTGAATAAAATACATCAGTGCTTTGAAAAGTAATGGCTCTAGCTCTTTACTTTCTTGGGTGTTACTGATGGTTTGCGTGGCTGTATTCAGTTGCCAGCATCCAATATCAATATAGTTCGGGTGTGTTGTTTCGAGATCCATGAAAATACCAAATTAGTGACCAGTAATATCAATTTGCTTGGGGTCTGTTGACCTTTGCTGTTTGATTTTTGTTCCTCTGAGTGTGTCTTGTTCACTGCGCTCGACTTGCCGCCAAGTAATCTAAGTAAAAGTTGGGCAACAATGAACAACGCGCACTCAGGTAAATCCAAAACGCTGAGCTCTATTAGCACTTCTGCTGCGTTGCTCAACATAGGAGTAGGGTAAGGTGACTTTGTAGTAGCACATAGTCTTTATCGCCTGATTTACATAGACACACTATGCTACGTACGCACTGCCTTGTATAAATACCACCCAAACTATTGCAACAACAAACTTGAAAGGTACACAGATCCTAATGCCGATATTATCAAAGATTTTAAAATAATATTCAGCAGTTATTACTTATATCTTTGGGAATTAACCGCTGCAAGAGTTGGTTACGGTTAAAAAAGCAGTGATATTGTTGAGGTAAGTACTTTAGTGGTTGGGGTTTAATGTAAGGAAGCAACCTAGACTAAGCAGTTGCTTCCTTGCTCCGAGTTTTCAGTTTGGGATCAATCAAGTAGTGGAAATTGCTTTGCAATCTCAGAGCCGGTACTGCTTGCTACCCATCCCTCTTGATTATTAAAAAGGCGAATTGCCGTAAACTCTGGATCACTGCCCATATCGAACCAGTGTGGTGTGTTTTCTGGCACTGAGATAAGGTCGCCCTGCTGGCACAGTACTTGGTATACCTTGTTGTTTAAGTGCAGGCAAAATAACCCTTGTCCTTTAACAAAAAAGCGCACTTCGTCTTCACTATGAGTATGCTCAAAAAGAAACTTTTGTCGTAACTCTGGGGCGCTTGGGTTGCCCTTTGCAAGTGAAATGACGTCAACAGTTTGATAGCCACCCTGCGACTTTAGCCTTTCAACATCGTGTTGATAGGCATCAATAATCTCGGTTTGCGACATGTCCGAGTGGATGTCTTTTGTGGCCTGCCACTGTTCAAAGCGAACGCCTTGCTCTGCAAGTAAAGATGCGATTGTGTTTGCATCCTGCACTTGCTGTAGCGCTTGATTTGGGTTGTTTGCGGAGAAAATGGTGAGTTGACTCATGAAAATGCCCCTTCATCAAAATGATCAAAATTTGATATGACTGGATGCTCTGCTGATGTTGATTGAGCATCTCTAAATAGCTGCAACGTCTTCATACCTGCTGCCTTTGCAGCATCCAGTTCTGCGACAATATCGCTTAAAAAGAGAATATGCTCGGCCTCGTACGGCAAGGTGGCAATAATGTTCAGATATGCTGAAATTTCCTGCTTAGCGCCCACTTTAGTATCAAAATAATCGCTGAAAAGTGCACGGATGTCACCGTAGTCAGAGTGTGCAAAAAGGAGCTGTTGGGCTTTTACTGAGCCCGAGGAGTATACATATAAGCTTCGGCCATTAGCTTTTTGTTGGGTCAAAAACTGGTAGGCGTCTTCATACAGGTGTCCGGTAAAGTCACCATTTTTATAACCAAACTGCCAAACAAGACCTTGTAGTTGTTTTAATGGCGTGATTTTCTTATCAGCAGCAATCCATTCAAGTAGTGCTGTGATCACGGTATCAATATCGGCGTTAGCATTATCCAACTCCGCTCTTACAGTACTAATTTGCTCGGCAACGTCGGCGTCGTGTTGATGGTCGCGAATAAATTGTGGTAAATGCGCCGTGGCATACGGGAATAGCATCTCTTTGACAAAAGAGATGCGGGTAATGGTTCCTTCGATATCCGTTAGTATTGCTTTGATCATTGGCGCCCCTCCAATTTTATGCGTTCTAGTTCGCAGGCAAACAAAAATTCTAGGCCTTCAATATGGCGACGGGTTTCTTGTACTGATTGTCCAACTGCATACAATCCATGCCCTCGTATTAATACACCATGTCTTATCGGTGTAGTCTGATGACGTTGAGCCACGTGTTGTGCCAGTCGCTCGATGTCCTGGTCGTTGTCAAAAATAGCAATAGATAAGGTTTCTTCATGCGATTGAATACCGGACAGTGACTTTTGCATTTCGTAACCGCAGATCTGTAGTTGCTCGCCTTTCATGTAGCGTGATAATACTGTCGCAGCGACTGAGTGAGTATGCAGAATACACTGTGCGTGGTCGCATAGTGCATATAACTTAAGGTGCAAAGCCGTCTCGGCGGAAGGTTTACCACTGCCCGCAACTATGGCACCCTCAGAGTTTAATTCTAAAAATTGTTCAGGGGTTAATTTGCCTTTATCAAAGCCGCTGGCCGTGACAACAAAGCCAGAGTCTGTTTTGATAGAAAAATTACCACCAGTCGCGGGAACCCAGCCTTGCTGAGCAACCCAAGCTCCTGCTTCGATAAGCGCGAGTTTTGCGGCTTGTGTGTGCATATCTTACACCTATAAATTAAATGCGTTTGGACGGCTATACATCTATTTTGAGTAATGATAGCATCCACTCATGATTAGCACCATAAGAAAGAGAGTGTCGCCAGTGAAAAGTAAGTTACCTGAAGTCGGGATCAGTATATTTAGCCAAATGACGGCATTAGCTAATGAGCATGGTGCAATTAACTTATCTCAGGGCTTTCCTGAGTTTGATGCACCTGATTATCTGAAGTCACAGCTGAATCATTATGTTCATGCAGGTCAGAACCAATATGCGCCTTCGGCTGGAATACCAAACCTGCAAGCGCAAATCGCAGCATTAATTGCACGTCGTTATCAGGTGAATGTGTCAGGGCAAGAGCAAGTAACTGTGACGTCAGGGGCGACTGAGGCATTGTTTGTGGCTATTCAGGCTATTGTATCAAAAGGAGATGAAGTCATCGTATTTGACCCAGCTTATGACTCTTATGAGCCTGCGATAGAACTGGCTGGAGGTAAAGCAGTACACATTGCGTTAACTGCGCCGAATTACCAAATTGATTGGCAGCAAGTCGCCGCAAGTATCACTGCCAAGACTCGCGCTATTATTATTAACACTCCTCATAACCCTTCCGCAAAAACCCTAAAAAGCGACGATTTAGCACAGTTGAAGCAATTACTAGAGCAGCATGACCTCCTACTTATTAGTGATGAGGTATATGAGCACATCACGTTTGATGGCTTTGCTCACCGAAGTGTGCTGTCGGATCCTGAGCTATTTGCACGTGCCTTTGTGGTTTCCAGCTTTGGTAAAACGTTCCACAGCACAGGCTGGAAAATGGGCTACTGTGTGGCGCCAAAACAGATGGCTATGGAGTTTAGAAAGATCCACCAGTATGTAACGTTTTCGAGCTTTACTCCAGCACAGCTTGCGCTAGCAGACATGTTAGCTGAGCAGCCTGAACATGTTGATGAATTAAGTGCATTTTACCAACACAAGCGAGACGTGCTCGTTAACGCATTGGCATCGAGTCGATTTGAGTTGTTACCAAGTGAAGGTACTTATTTCTTATTGTTGGACTACAGTGCCATTTCTGAACTTGATGATGTTGCATTTTGTCGCTATTTGGTGACCGAGGTGGGGGTTGCCGCTGTACCTCTTAGTGTGTTTTATCAACAAGCACCTAAAGACAAAGTGATTAGATTATGCTTTGCTAAGGAAAACCAAACATTAGAAGAGGCTGCAAAACGTTTATGTCAACTTTAACCGTTTCTCTTGTTCAAACAGATATCCAATGGCTGTCGCCAGAAGCTAACTTTACCCAGATAGAACAGTTACTCGAAGGTTTAGAGGACAGTGATTTAATCTTGCTACCAGAAACGTTTGCTACTGGGTTTGCGGTAAAAGAGCAGGGTGTTGAGCATCATGCTGAGGCAGCCATCGCATTTTTACAGCAATGTGCTCAGCGTTTTCAGGCTGTGGTGGCTGCTAGTATATTGATTCCACATGAAGAGAAAAAAGCCAATCGTATGGTGTGGTGTCAGCCAGATGGAGAGATATGGCACTATGACAAAAGGCACTTATTCTGTTTAGGCAATGAGGGGGATTTTGTGGTGGCTGGGAAGTGCCGTGAAGTGTTCGAATTAAACGGAGTTAAATTTTTACCGCAGATCTGCTATGACTTGCGTTTTCCCGTTTTTCAACGCAACCACAATGATTATGACGTGATGATTAATATCGCGAATTGGCCCGCAGCACGGCGCTCGCACTGGGATACTTTGCTCGCAGCTAGAGCTATTGAAAATCAATGCTTTGTTCTGGCAGTAAATCGAGTCGGTCAGGACGGTTATGGGACCGAGCATGATGGCGGTACCAAGGTTATCGATTTTAATGGTAATACCCTTGACTCTGTTGCTGATGAAAGGTCTGGGATTATTACTGTTCTGATCGATACAAATAAACTAGCCGAATACAAAAGCCGCTTTCCAGCGTATCTGGATGCCGACGCATTTGCTTTGACGTAATGCTGCCACTGTTTTAAAGCAAAGCGAAGAGCAGACGCTTCACCCAGCCATGCTGGGTGAATTCGTCACATACTGTTACTATGAGGCATTGTATTGGTGCACCAATAGCTCTCCATCCTCACGCTCTGCACGGTATTCATCTTTTGATAGGTGGAAGTAGCTCAATTGTGTACGCATTTCATGGGCTTGTTCAGCCATTTGCCGAGCCGCAGCCATGGTTTCTTCCGTTATCGCTGAATTTTCTTGAATAAGGTCAGTTAATCGCTGAACCACTAAATCAACCTCTTTTATGGCCTGCTGCTGCATCGAAGTCGACTCATTAATCTTAATGATATTATGATTAACATCACTCACTGCGCCTACTATTTGCTCCAGTTTTTCTCCTGAATCGTTGGCAAGCTCTGTGCCTTGCTCTACTTTTTGGTTGCTGTTGGCAATGATTTCTTTTATCTGTTTTGCCGATGCTGCACTTCTACCAGCCAGTTCTCTCACTTCATTTGCGACAACAGCAAACCCTCTGCCATTTTCACCTGCACGAGCCGCTTCTACCGCAGCATTTAATGCAAGTAAGTTGGTTTGAAATGCTAAGCCATCAATAACGGAAACAATTTCATTGATGTCTTTACTGGCTTTATTTACTTCGTTGATTGCTGCGACGGTTTGAGACGACAGGCTACCACCTTCTTTTGCAATATTTTCTGCATTTCTTGCAAGGGTTACGGCATCTCCAGATTGATTCGAAACTTTTGTCAGTTCGTCTAACATATTGCCCGTACTGGCGCTCGCCTCCTCTAAGTTTGCGGCTTGCTCTTCGGTACGTTGACTAATCTCTGTATTGCTTGCCGCTATCTCACCTGCACTTTGGGCAACATAATTGGCTGCGGTTTGGATCCCTTCAATTACGCTCGTCAGCTTCTGTATAGTGGTATTCGTATCGTGTTGCAATGCGGCAAACACACCAAGATAATCTCCCTCGACTTTATTGCTTAAGTCTCCCTTAGCAATATTGGCCAACACGCTGCTCACCTCGGTAATTGCATCAGAGATTTGTTGTGTTGAGTCATTTACGTCGTCCTTAAGCTGCTGCAATTGCCCTTGTAGCGGTAGCGCTATTTTTTGGCTAAAGTCACCTTCAGACATCGCTCCCATCACGCTACCCAACTCTTCGACTACTTGATTGAGGTTATTTACAGAGCGGTTTATGTCAGTTTTCAGGTTGTCTAGTTGACCAGACATTCCAGACTGAATCGTTCTGTCGAAGCGGCCATGACTGATGGCCATCATTACGGTCGATATTTCAGATATAGCGACATCGACAGAGGTAATTGAGGCGTTAATGTCATCTTTGAGCTGCGCAAGCTGTCCTGTCGCTGCCACATTCACTTGTCGCTTAAAATCACCATTACTGACCCCTGCCATCACGGTGCCTATCTCTTTCATCACCTTGTCTAGGTTTGCCATGCTGGAGTTGATATCTTGTTTGAGCGTATCGAGTTGCCCTGCTAAAGGTGCATCTAGCTGAACTGAAAAGTCGCCTTGTTTCATTGCTGACATGATATTACTTATCCCGTCAATTGCGCTGCTTAAACTCTGTACCGAGTTGTTCACTGCATCCTTAAGCTGCGCTAATTTTCCTTTTGCCGGAACTGTCACTTTTTCTTTAAAGTTACCTTGTTCAATATTTGTCATTACATGGACAATTCCGCTCATGGTTGAGTTAATGGATGAGAGGGAGTCGTTGATATTATGTTTGAGCTTTTCCAAATCACCAGACATGGGGACGCTTAGCTTGGTATCGAAGCGACCCTGCGCCATATCAATAGAAATGTCATTGAGTTCTGAGATTGCGCGGTTTAATGTATTAGCGCAGTGATTCGTTGCTTCTTTAAGTGTTTCTAATTCGCCTCGGCATGGCACTTTAATTCGGTCGTCAAATTTACCAGAAGCCATTTGATTCATCACACGATTAGCCTCTGTAATGGAGAGTTGTAACGCATCTAGCAAAGAATTAAATGCCTGTGCACTTAACCCTATTTCATCAACACTATGAACTGGGGCTCGAAGAGAAAAGTTACCTTCTTGCTCGACAGATTTCATCGTATCAACCAGCTCACGAACAGGTTTGGTAAGTGTTTTGGAAAACCAGTATGCGACAAACAGCACCAGAATTATCGTGATGGCGAGTATGAGTGTAAGATATTGAGATAGCGAAGTGATTGAAGAAAAGGCTTCTGTTTCATCGATTTCGGCAAGTAATGCCCAGCGTGTATTAAATATATCAACGGGCGTGAAGGCAGAGAGTACCTTTTCGCCATTGTAGTCTTCAATGATTTGCTGTCCAGACTGATTTTTCAATGCTTGTGAAACGGCAACGGTGTCGACTTTTCCTCGCTCTGGATAGCGAAAAGAATTGACCACTGAATGATGTTCTGGATCTAAAAAAGAGTCGGAGCGCATCAGCCCTTCAGGGCCTACTAAGTAAGTTTCGCCACTGTCACCTAGACCTTCACGCTCAGTCATGATGGCGTTAATTGCATCAATGGATAGTTGAATCGCTATAATCGCAACGATTTGACCATCCATTACTATAGGTTTACCGATAAAGCTAGCTGGGGCGTTATAGGAAGGTAAATACTGGCTGTAATCAGCAAAAGCGCTGACGCTCGGGTCTGTTACTTGTTTCAACTCTTGGTATAGAGTAGCTAAGTTGCTGTTTGAGTAAGGTCCAGTTTCAAGAGAGGTCGCAAAGTCCACTTCCTTAAATACAGAATAAACAATGTTGCCACTATTAGGGTCAATAATGAAAATGTCATAAAATTCATTGATCTCAGCAACGTTCAGTAAGTAGGGATGATAGCTACGGTGGGCTAAGTCGTAGTCGTCCAAGTGGCCCGTTTCGATAAATTTATGCTTTTCACCAATCGGGTAGGGGTTATCTGCTAAATATCTAGTTTGCAATGCGAGCCCGGTGCCTGAGAGGTTGTCTATCAAGTTTGTGGTAGCAATACCAGAGGAGTTGCTTTGGTTAAATTTAGGAACAAATACATCGTCATAGAAACGGCTCAATTTCGTGCTATTTTGACCACTCTCCTGAGCTGTAAAGCTGGTTACAAATTCCTGCGCCATAATGGGGATCAAAGGATTTGCAGTAAACGCATCGAGTTTATTCTCAACAGTATCAAAGTAGCGTAAAACCGCGCTCTTCTTTATTTCACTAACCGCACCAAGTTGCGAGTATACCTGCACTGTCATTGCATTCGACGCCGAGTTCAGGGCAATAGAAATAATCACGATTAGTGGCACCAGCGCAACAACTAGAAAAGCAAAGGTGAGTTTCTTGGTTAGATTAAGCGAGCGAAAGAATTGTGAAAATCCAGACATAACCTAATTCCCTGTTGTGATAGAGGTATCTATAACAGCATAGAACAGTATTGGTTAAGATCTAGGCAAAATATAAAAAAGCCCAGTGAGTAAATCACCGGGCTATTCTAGGTATCAAATAACCAGAGCGCTAAACAATAAGTAGGCTCATTTTTTATTCAAGCCGCTCATCAAATAGGGCGTTAGTGTTTCCAGTGATAAGTATGTGCTTTTTCTTCCATATACTCGGCAGTGGCAGGGTGCATCTGTGTTTGTGAACCACTTTCAAAGAAGAAAGGCTGGCGCTGCTTGTCATAGTTACCGACTTCGTTCATGGTAGCAGCATCATAGATACGGCCATTGATTACGGTATAGGCGACTTTTTCTGAGTCACGAATGTTTGACAGCACGTCACCATCAATAATCGCTAAGTCTGCCAATTTACCTTGCTCAATGGTGCCAAGGTCATGATCCATACCAAGGTATCTTGCGCCGTCAATGGTACCACTTCTCAGTGCCTGCCACGGTGTGAAGCCCCCTTGTGCCATAGACCATAGTTCCCAGTGTGCAGCTAAGCCCTCTCTTTGACCGTGAGCACCTATGTGTACAGTCACCCCTTTGTCGCGGAGTTGCTTGGCTGTTTTGGCAACATTGATATGATTGTAATGGCGCTCCGGTGCCTTTCCTGAACGGATAGCTCTTGGTTTGACAATATATTCAGGCACAAAACTCATTAGACGTTCGTTTTCCCAAACATTGGTATGCTCATACCAATATTCCTCACCTGAGATACCGCCATAGGCAACAACAAATGTTGGTGTAAAGCCAACGTTTGTTTGCCCCCACATTTGTTCAATATCAGAGTAAATATTAGGAACCGGTAACGCGTGCTCGACACCAGTATGACCATCCACAATCATGTTCATATTGTGCTGGAACTTGGAGCCGCCCTCAGGTACTACCATGATTTCCATGTTTTTTGCAGCTTCTAACACTTGTTGGCGAGTTTCGCGGCGAGGGTGGTTATAGCTTTTAACAGAGATAGCACCGGCATCTTTTAAGCGTTTAACATGAAACTGTGCATCTTCTAAATTGCTAATTGGTGTTTTGTAGCCTGGTGCATGTCCAGCATACAAAATACGACCAACGGAATAGGTTCGAGGTGCCACGGTTAAACCTGCTCGTTGTAACTCTGCCATAGAGAATACTTCTGACGAGTCATTTGAGGGGTCATGGATAGTTGTTACGCCAAAACTTAAGTTGGAGTATTGGTTCCAGTTCTGTTGAGGCTGTAAATTACGACTTCCATAACTGCCATGTGCGTGCGCATCAATTAAGCCAGGGATAACCGTTTTACCACTGATATCCATAACCTTTGCTGTGCTAGGGAGCTCTACCTCGCTGCGTTTACCAACGGCCACAATGCGGTTTTCTTTGATTAAAACCACCCCATCTTCGATGACCTCTTGCTCTTTTTCGGCATTACGCATGGTAACTACTTTACCACCTACTAGCGCAAGTATACCCTCAGGCTTATCTGCTGGATGCGTAAAACTTAAATCAATCCCCTCTGCGGTGAGCTCATCTAGCTGATTTGAAGCACCATCAATAAATGCAAATGTGTCAGTAAGCTTACGATGGTAAAGTGTCGGGCCGAATGCCCAAGTTAGTGCGCTGCTATCAGCTTTCCAGTTTAAGAAATCGCCGGAATACTTTGATACTTGCTTTACCGGGAAAGCCTTTTCACCTTTATTAATTGATAAGGTTTTACCTGTACTAGTGAATGGCGCAACGAATGTATTGAAGTGCTCGATAAATGCAACGTAGTTACCGTCGGGTGACACTTTAAAGTCAAAGACATAATCTCCTTTAAAGTGGCTGCGCATTTCTTGGCCATTTAAATTAACACTTTTTAATTCTCTATGAGTTTCATCACTCATCATCGAAAAATAAATACGCTCAGGATCAGCACCAAAGTGAGGGTTGTCACCATGCTTGGTAACGAGCTTAGCTTCACCGCCAGATGTGTCAACTAGGTAGATCCCTGGGTGCATTGACCAATCACCATTGAGTAAGTAGCCCCCAGTGACTTTTTTAAATAGTACTTGTTTGCCATTCGCAGAGAAGCTTGCTGAGATATAGTGCCCTGGCTCTTGAGTGATCACTTTACCTTTACCACCGGTTGCAGAAACGACTCTTACGTCACCAAGCGCTTTATCATTCCAAGTTGTGTATACGATTGATTTACCATCGCGTGAATAACTTGGGTAGAACTCGAAGTGATCGGTTTGTTTGGTTAGACGCTTAATCTCACCTGACTCAATATCTTTCACATAAAGATAACCAAGCGCTTGAAAAAGGACGGTCTCACCATCTGGAGATAGTTGTGACCAGCGAGCAAGCTTAACTTTGAAAGTATCTGGTGCAACATCGACAGCAAAGCGAAGTGCTGGAGTCATTTGTTTTTCAGCAATGACTCTGGTTGGGATCACTTGTGCTTCTTTTGAGTCAATATCTACACGGTGGAATACACCTTTAGCCCAAAATACCAGAGACTTGCCATCAGGTGTGTAGGCAAATGAAGGGGTATTACCGTGTGCGCCATTGGCTTCTTGCAAGTCACGATCGAGCCCTGAGTAAATACGCGTTTCAATACCTGAATGCAAATTCTTTGTATAAAGTGCGCTGACCATTTCATCGCCATTGTCTTCTCGTTTTACAAAAGCGATTGAATTACCATCAGGGCTGACGGTTGGGCGAATCGCACCACCGGCACCGCTAATCACGGTTTCTTCTTCACCTGTCGCTAAGTCCCAGCTGCGGATCTCAAAAACAGGTTTAAGTGCATTTTTATTGTACTCCCAACGCACTCCAGATGTTGCATCTACCGAGTAATAGATTTTTTTACCATCGTTAGAAAAGGTTGGCTCAGCAACGTTCTTCTGTGATTTAGCGCCATGCAAGCGCTCGCGTACTAATACGCCTTTACCACCGCTAATATGATACATGCGGATTGAACCACCGGGGATAGTTCGGCCCGTTACTTGACCTTGTTTTACCGCAATGTACTGGCCATCTGGCGACCATGCTGGGTTGTGAACAATATTGTTCACTTCTGTAGATACTTGACGTAGATTTTGACCATCAACATCCATTACCCATAAATTGTCGCCACCGGCACGGTCGGAGATAAACGCTATCTTTTTGCCATCAGGTGAGAATTTTGGTTGGATGTTCCAGCCAATATCTGCGGTGAGCGCAGTGGCCTTTCCACCGCTTATGGGCATGATATACAGATCGCCAAGCATATCAAAAACAATATGTTTACCATCTGGACTCACATCCAGATTACTCCATGTTGTTTCATTGGTATCAATGGTAATCGTTTGTTTATCACCAGGAGGGTTAAGTACGTCCCAGCCTTTTGTTGATTTTTCTTCGGTAGGTGTCGCGGCAACTTTATCATCAGCGATAGTTGGCTGGCTAAACCCGATAACAGCAGCACTAATCGCTGCGGCTATTGGCGACTTAAAAAAAGACATAGATGTTCCCTTTATTTTATCGTTTTTGTTTAAGACAAGTCAGCCACTGACTTGCCTTAGTACATAGTGGTTTATATCGATTGGCATTTAGCATGAACAAGTTTATGGGGGATGTCGAATAACATGCGGTTAATGGTGTCACCCCATCGTTTCTTTACGCACAAAATGCAGATATGCGGCCAGACTTTCTTGCCATAGCGTCATAGCGTCGGTGAGTTCGTCATGGCAAGACTTACCGTCTAGTAGTCGGCGCTCAGCTTTTTTTAAGTTCGCGCCATAGCGATTAAAGCCTAGTTGCAAAGCGGTACTTGCTTGACGATGAAGTAGTCTGATGCACTGTTCTTCATCATGTTCTAACAATTGTTGAATATGAATAAGCTTATTGCGAGCAGAGAGGACAAACTCATTATAAATAGAGGATACTTCATCTTCACTAAAGCCTGACTGTAACGCATTCACGGCAGTTTCATCGTACAGTACGTCTGGGAGTTCAACACTGATTGCTGCTTTTTTGGGGGATTGAGATTCACTGATAGCCTGACGAAGTTTTTCTTGTTTAATTGGCTTACCCACAATGTCTCGGATCCCAAGTGCGAGATACTCTTTGACCTCATCCGGACTTAAACTGGCTGTAAACGCTAAAAATGGAGTACGCTTATTTTTGTGCTCACAGCTTTTGAGTTGTTTTAAGACATCTTGACCTGAGAGATCAGGTAAATTCATATCCAGTAACACGACATCAAAATGGTACTGCACTAGCATATCAATAGCGCTGCGGCCATCAGTGGCAAGCTTCACTTTGTGTTCATCCTCAGCCATAAACTCGATTGCAATTTTTTGATTAAGTTCTAAATCTTCGACCAATAAAATAGTTAGACCGGTAATGCAGTTTTCGTGCTGAGGACGTTGCTCAACCAAACTAAGCTCCCCAATATTTAGAAGTAAATCGAAACTAAATTGACTGCCCTTGTTGAGTTCACTTTGAATACTCAATTGTGAGCCAAGGCGGTTTAGTAACCGGCTTGTAATGGCAAGGCCAAGACCGGTGCCTCCTTTTATTTTACCAGCACTGCTTTGGACATAAGGCTCGGTGAGTTTACTAATGTCTTCCTTTTCAATACCAGGCCCTGAATCTATGATACTAAAGCGAACCTTGTGTTCAATCTGTTGGTCTTTTAGGATCTCAACTTTGAGTTTCACTTCTCCTTTGTCGGTAAATTTGATGGCGTTACCAACAAGGTTGATGAGGATTTGCCGTAATTTTTGCTGATCGAAGTAATAACAAACTTGATCAGGTAGCTCATATACTAATTCAAAATGCAGCTTTTTTTGCTCTGCTAAAGGGCTGAGTAACAAGCAAAGGTTTTGTAACCAGCTTCTAAGTTCCACATCCTCCTCGTAGAGTGCTTCATCGCTTTGCTCTAAGCTGGCATAGTCCAGCACCTTATCAATAAGTAGATTTAAAGATTCCGCTGAATTTACGATGGCTTCGCAATAGGCTTTATTGCGATTGTCTTTTGTTCTGCCAAGCACGAGTTGTGCGCTGCCCAATATACCATTGAGCGGCGTTCTAATTTCATGACTAATAGTTGATAAGAACATGCCTCTAAGTTCAAGATCTTGCTGCGCTTTGAGTGCCAACTTATTGAGGTTTTTCTCTCTTTGCTCATTACACAGCAATGCCATTCCCGTGGCATAAAAAATGGGAGCAAGTACCCCGTTGAAGAAAATGGTAATACTGAACCAGTTTTCTTTAAACAAAGAAAAGTGAGTCACCTCTCCCATCAGCAGCGATCTACCAGTAAAGATGAACAAGATGATAATCAATATAGTGATATAGACTATGCTCCCATTCGGATATTTTGTGCGCGCAAAGCGAGTAAAAAAATAGAGCAGTAAGACTGCTTCTACTAGATGTTGTAAATCGGATATCAGGATCCGATTTCGCAAGTTTGGGTCGATAAGGCTGTTATAAAGCAATAAAAGAAAGAGCACTGCGGTAAACCCCAGAAACACTTTGAACGCATGACCTTGTACTTCCAAAAACTGCTTGATAGCCATACAGTGGATAATGGATGCTGCGAAAAGGAGGGTGTTGGCAATCGGAATTGTTTGCCAGTTTTCAAAGTATCCGTGTAATGCAAAAGAAGAAATTGCTGCAAGTAATACCAATGGGTAGAAGATATATAGTAGCGTACCTGGTGTGCTTTTATTTGCTCGCCATGTCAAAAAAGTGAGAAGCGCCATCATGGCCGTCATCACGATACTTGTGAGGTAGAGTGTTTTTGGGTCGAGCATGTACCTAAAATTGCTTTTGATAATGATAAAAACTTAGCATAGAGGTATTCATTGAGGCAGTAAAGTAATGAAGCACTGAGATCAGAAAGGCAGTGCCTCAAGGGGGACGCTATTGCGCGATAGCCATTGACTTAACCTGAGCCGCGGATAATTAATGTCTTTCTAGCAGCCCGTTTTAGCGCTAACTGCGTAAATTCGCCTGCCTACAGGATGTAGGTACCTTAGCGAGAGCTGGACGCGGGAGCGGTGTTTTCCCTAAAACTTGCTGGCTAGACAAGGAAAAACTAAGTTGTGCTTTAGCAACAATGAGTTGGAACATTCCTTATCCAAACCTCAGGTTAATTAATCAAATATATTGTACTGGATTTGACGAAATCTATCGTTAACGTATTTCGTCCGGGATATTTTGCTGAGCCCAAGATAATAACTCAATGCGGTTACGGCATTTAGTTTTACGAAATGCACTATATAAGTGTGTTTTTACAGTATGAGGACTGATATTTAACTCTTCAGCAATTTCTTTGTTTTTCGCGCCTTTACTCATTAACGCAATAATCGCTTTCTCTCGCTTCGTAAGTTTGATTGGCTCTATATCGCCTTCTGTAAGCTTATGTAGAGCATCCTTATTAAATTGCAGCATGCGATTTAAAACATTACACATTACGTCGCGGCGATACCAAAGTTGATCTTCGAGTAAAAGTCGGATCCCTTTCATTAGCACATCGGCATTATCAGTGGTGTAAAATACACCTCGAATACCACTGAGTAGCGCGCGGTTCGCTAATTCAGGGTTTTCATCTAAGTTAAACAGCACGATGTCACATTTTACCTTGAGATTGACAAGTTGTTCTTTTAGTTTTCCCCAAGAATCATTCACTGCGGTTTCAATGAAAAGTAATCTTGTGCCTTCAGGCACTTCTGAGATATCAGTTCCTGTTGTTACATCCAGTCCCTGAGTTTTTAACAATGGCTGTAACACATTGATACCAATGGTGTTAACAGGCTCTTTATCTAATAACAAAAAAGCAGTACTGCTCATTTTGGACACACTCTAATTTTTTCCAATTTATCAATGCTAACATGGGATTCAGACCTTTTGTATTAGAATTTTTAGTACAAGATAGATAAATCCGCTATATACGAAAGTGAAATAATGGATCAAAAATATGTGCAGAATATGTATCAGAATGTAATTTGTTGAAATAAGTAAGTTTTTAATAATGTTGATTAATAACTTACTTATTTACATAAATTAACATGGAATAATTTAGGCTAATCCTTTCTTCGTATCTTGGTAAGGAGGCCAACCCATTTCTTTTCCTGCTAAAACATGCAGATGAAGGTGATACACCGTTTGTCCACCATGTTCATTACAGTTCATTACGACTCGATAACCGTCTTCGGCAA
This sequence comes from Pseudoalteromonas sp. PS5, assembly GCF_004103255.1. Classification (NCBI taxonomy): domain Bacteria; kingdom Pseudomonadati; phylum Pseudomonadota; class Gammaproteobacteria; order Alteromonadales; family Pseudoalteromonadaceae; genus Pseudoalteromonas; species Pseudoalteromonas sp. PS5. The sequence continues at coordinate 10,062 of NZ_RCSQ01000074.1, read as the reverse complement.
AGCCATGCTCTTGCGCTAGCTTTGCAGCTACCACGTATAAGTGTCCGATGAGGTGTGAGTTTTCTTCCGTTACATCGTTAATGGTTGCGATAGCTGTTTTTGGGATAACCAAAACATGAAATGGGGCTTGCGGGTTAATATCTCTAAATGCCAATGCCTTTTCATCTTCATATACGATGTCAGCAGGTATTTCTCGGTTAATAATTTTGGTGAAAATTGTTTCTGAACTCATCGTTCTTCCTTAATTAGTGAATGATATGCCTAGCATAACCAACTATTGTAGATACTCAATAGTATATTGAGTACATAGAAAAAGGCTGGAGATATATCTGACTATGCAGTAACCTCAATTAAGATAACTGGTATTAAACCCATAAACGAAGGAGTGAATAGGTGCGTTTAAAATCTACACTTGTAACAGCGGGACTGTTCTTATCATCATTCTCCCACGCTGCATTACTCAGCTTTCCCGAAGAAATTATTCCATTGCAGGTGAATGATAAAACCATCGAGCACTCTTTTTTTTCGAAAGTCAGAGAGCTAGATTTAGCAAGTGGTGAATATGTAGTGAAAATGCGTTATACCGATCTGTATGAGGTGGGCTATGACGACCACGAAACCGTTGAATCTAAGCCATTCTGGGCAACAATCAGTATCGATACAGATGGGCAATATGATGTGAAATTTAATCGTCCTGACAATGTGGTCGCAGCAAAAGCGTTTGCCGCCCAGCCATTGATTATGTTGCAAGCGCCTAATGAATCGTTAGCCACAACCTTGGTGGTTACTCAAAAAAGGCCTAGAGTAGTGAGTGCGATAGCAAGCCAATCAGCAGAAGTGACTGCGCCACGTTACTCGACACCTAGTAATCCCACACAGCCTGCCGCGCCAGCAGCACCTAAATCAGCTCATCCAGATGTAGTTGGTATGTTGGATTATTGGTGGCAGCAAGCTACACCGGAACAAAAGCAGCTGTTTTTGGAAAAAATAAAGGGCAATTAATGCCCTTATAAATTTTGATAGTAGTAAGCGAGGTTAGCTTACTTTTCGAATGCACGCTTCATAAAGTTAGGTGTTGCTAATGCGCCCTTGTGAATACCCGTGTTGTAGTACTCAGTATCAAATGTTGCGTTGTCAACGTCTTGCTCGCGGAATCCGGCAAACTTTTCATCTTTACGTGCCATCGTTGCTGACCACAGGCCGCTTGGGTAGATTGGCTGTGGGAAAGGCAGAGTTTGCAGATCAACAAAGCCGACCTCTAGCATTGCATCGCGCATTTCTAATAGCAGTGGCATGTGCATTAGCGGTGATTCGCTTTGCTGGATCATAATACCGCCTGTGCGAAGCGCTGCTAAACAGCTTTTGTAGAATGCGTGGTTGAATAAGCCTTCACCAGGACCAACAGGGTCAGTACCATCAACAATGATTACGTCAATGGACTCAGCTGGTGCTTCTCGCATGTATTTGATGCCGTCATCAAACATCACGGTTGCGCGAGGGTCATTGTTAGACTCGCAAAGCTCTGGGAAGTATTTCAGTGACATTTGCGTCACAACTTCGTCAATATCAATTTGAGTTACGGTTTCAACGCCAGGGTGCTTTAATACTTCACGCAATGTGCCACAGTCGCCGCCGCCAATGATCACCACATTTTTTGGTGCAGGGTGTGAAAATAATGCCGGGTGACTCATCATCTCGTGATAGAAAAAGTTTTCACGCGTGCTCACCATAGTGCAACCGTCAATGATCATCAGGTTACCAAAATCCGTGGTCTCAAACATTTCTACCTTTTGAAAAGGAGACTGGATTTCGTCTAATTTTTTGTTGACTCTAAGTGAAAATGCGCTGCCATCGCGGTCGCTAATTTCAGTAAACCAACGGTTTGCTTCTAAGTTTGCCATGATTGTGTTCACACTTGATAAAAATTAGCGCAATTCTGCCAGTGGTTGCGCCTTTGCTCAATCAATTTTAGCCAACATTTTGTACTTTGCCTCATATTGGTGTTGATCTCACTGTGGTTATTTTTAAAATTTGTAAGGTAGTGAAAACACAACTTTAGGTCGCATTGACCAGTCTTGCGTATTAGAATGAAGCTTTATGAAGAGTTAATTGAGAGCAGTAATGACTTGGGGTCTGCAAACAGCACGTTCTATCTATAACGTCACGCACTGGAGTGACGGCTATTTTGATATTAATGAACAGGGTCAACTAGTGGCGTTTCCTGACGGTGACCGCACTAAGTCACCTGTTCTTCTGTGTGAATTAACGGAACAATTTAAGGCGCAAGGGCTTACTTTGCCTGTGCTAGTGCGCTTTACTGATATTCTAAAACACCGCGTTGATACCTTAACGCAGGCCTTTACTGCTGCTCGCGCGCAGCGTGACTATCAGGGCCAGTATACTTGTGTTTACCCAATAAAAGTGAATCAGCAGCGCTCAGTTGTGAGCAAGCTGCTGGCGCATCCAAGTGGTTTAGTTGGCTTAGAAGCTGGCTCAAAGCCAGAATTAATGGCGATTTTAGGTATCGCGCAGCAACCAATTACGATTGTATGCAATGGCTATAAAGACAGTGAGTTTTTGCGCTTAGCTTGTATTGGCCAAGCTATGGGGCATCAAGTTAACATTGTTGTAGAGAAGCTCTCCGAGCTAGATACGCTGTTACAAGAAATCGATGATTTAGGCGTAGAGCCTGCCATTGGGATCCGGATCCGTTTAAACTCAGTGGGCAAAGGAAAATGGCAAAACACAGGTGGTGAAAAAGGTAAATTTGGCCTAACAGCAAGTCAAGTACTACAAGCGGTAGAGCGATTAAAGTCTCATAATCGTCTGCACTTGATGCAGCTAGTACACTTTCACATTGGCTCTCAGATAGCGAATATCCGCGATATTCAGCGTGCACTAAAAGAATGTGCTCGCCATTACGCAGAATTAGTTCAGCTAGGTGTACCATTGCGTATTGTTGATGTCGGTGGTGGTCTTGGCGTTGACTATGAAGGTTCTGGCTCACGTAGCTCATGTTCGATGAATTATACCGTGGCAGAATATGCAAAAAATGTAGTACATGCTTTTCATGATATTGCTGAACTTAACAACCTTCCACACCCTGATATTATCACTGAGTCTGGTCGCGCATTAACAGCGCATCATGCTGTACTTATCACCGACGTAATTGATGTTGAGAAGGCGCCAAATCAGATGGAGCCTGTGGAGCCAAAAGACACAAGCCCTCTGGTATTGCAAGAGTTATGGCACTCGTTGTCACAACTTACTCCTAGGATGGCACTAGAGACCTATCATGATGCTATGCACTTATTCAGTGACGCCCATGATCAATATGTACATGGGTTGATCAGCATGCAAGAGTGGGCGCAACTTGAGCAATTATACTTCACCACGCTGCATAAAGTGCGTGAGTGTTTAAGTGAAAATGCGCGTGCGCACCGAGAAGTGCTAGATGACTTGAATGAAAAGTTAGCAGATAAACTATTTGTGAATTTCTCTTTGTTCCAGTCTTTGCCTGATGTGTGGGGGATTGATCAACTATTTCCAGTTATGCCAATCGATAAGCTAAATCAGCCATTGACACAAAGGGCTGTGATTCAGGATATTACCTGCGACTCTGATGGCCAGATAAACAGCTATGTTGAAGGGGCTGGTATTGAGTCAAGCTTACCTATTCCTGAGTATGTTCCGGGTGAGCAATACCATGTGGCGATGTTTTTAGTCGGTGCTTATCAAGAGATCTTGGGTGATTTACATAATTTGTTCGGTGATACTGACTCTGTACATGTTGAGCTTAGTGAAGATGGCTACACACTAACTAATGCGATTAAGGGTGATAGTGTCGAAGACGTACTACGTTTTGTACACTATGACAAAACCGTCCTATCAAACAATTATGCACAACAGATTGCGGCGCTATCCCTCCCTGAATCCGTTAAAACTCAGTATCTGCAAGAATTAAACGCAGGTCTTGAAGGGTACACATATTTTGAGGATTAATAGCTCAAACTATAATAAAGAATAAAAAATAGCCGACCCACTGGTCGGCTTAATTGTGCGTAATTTTCAAGGTATGATACGCACAAGCTGTAAAACACAATGAGGGAATGAATGTCGTTTATTCGAAAATTGCTCAGTTTGTTACTGTATGCGTTAAACACCATATTTTGGTTTATCCCCATCTTTATCTGTGGGCTGTTAAAACTAATTCCGATTTCACCTTTGCAAAAAGTGATGAGTTATATTGCCAAAGCTTGTGCGAGCAACTGGGTTGCTTGTAACTCAATGAGTCAAAATCTTATCGCGCCATATACATTAAATGTGAGCGGGTTGAGTGAGTTGAAACGTAACGATTGGTACTTGGTCATTGCGAATCACCAAAGCTGGGTGGATATATTAGTATTACAGCGAGTGTTACATGGCAAAATTCCGTTTTTAAATTTCTTTTTGAAAAAGGAATTATTATATGTTCCCGTGTTGGGACTTGCTTGGTGGGCTTTAGATTTTCCATTCATGACGAGAACGAGTAAATCTCAATTGAAGAAAAACCCTAAACTGCGGGGTAAAGATATAGAAACAACGCGAAAAGCATGTGAAAAGTTTAAAACAATGCCAGTGAGTATTGTAAACTTTGTTGAGGGTACGCGTTACACTGAGCAAAAGCATTCTAAGCAAAAAAGCCCATTTACCTATTTGCTAAAACCTAAAGCCGGTGGCATTGCATTCGTAATGCAAGCGATGGGAGAGCAGATCAGCAAAGTAGTGAATGTTACCATTCACTACCCTGACGGGGTGCCAACCTTCGCTGATTTTATTGGTGGTAAAGTGAAGTCAGTAAACGTTCAGGTAGAAGTAATGCCAGTAAGCGCAAACTTAATTGGTGATTATACCAATGACCCTGAATTTAGAGTGCGATTTCAATCTGAATTAAACGCGCTGTGGCAAGCTAAAGATGCGCAACTGGTGGAGCTTGCTGAAAAATAGTAGTAGAAGGAAGTTGTGATGTTAAAACAAATACTACCTAAGTGGTTTCTTGGACTTTCAGCCAGCGCTTGGCTGTTGGTTAACACCTTTGTGTGCGGTTTACTTGTGTTGTTGCTCGGTATCGTAAAGCTACTGATACCCTTAAAGTTTATTTCAACAGCTCTGCACTTTTTTTACGGTATGTGGTGTAAAGGGAATCACATTGGGCTGCGTATTGCTAGCGATAAAATTCAAGTACGTTTGCCAAAAGAGTTGCACGCGCAAGGTTGGTATTTGTTAATTTCTAATCATCTCAGCTGGTTGGACATTGTTGTGCTTAGTGCCATGGAAGTATTGCCCGCACCTAAGTTCTTTTTAAAGGATGAGCTAAAATATATTCCTTTTATTGGTACTGGCGCGTGGGCAATGGGTATGCCTTTTATGAAGCGGGCAAGTAAAGCGCAGATCGCTAAAAACCCCAAACTAAAAGGCATGGACGTAGAGCGCACCAAATCGAGCTGTCGTAACTTTCGTGACCATCCAACAACGGTGATCAATTTTGTTGAAGGCACTCGCCATACAAAAGCGAAACATCAACGTCAGCAAAGTCCTTTCAAGCACTTGCTCAAACCAAAAGCAGGTGGTGTTGCTTTTGCTTTAGAGGTGCTCTCTGAACAGCTTGACGGGATGCTTAATGCGACGTTGGTCTATGAATTAGACGGTGAACATATTTGCCGATCATTTATGCTTGGACGTGTTAATACGATAGATATAAAAATAGATTATATTGCAATGGCAGATATTCCCCTTGGTAACTATCAAAGTGATAAGGCCTACCGAGTAAAGTTTCAAGCTTTTATGAATTCAGTATGGCAGCGTAAAGATAGCCAATTAGAAGCGCATTGGCTACGCCGAGCAGCACCTGAAGACACACTCAGTGAGGAGATAAAGCAACTATGAAGTTTGACCACCTCCATGATGTTGTCCAGCCATGGTTAGAAGCATTACCACAAGGCACTGTGATCAGTGCCTTGTTCACAAATGGTATCGCGGTAGTTGGCTTACTATTTTTATATTGGGTTGTGAGACGCCTCGTACTGCCTAATGTAGAGAACCTTGCCCGTCATATTTCACCGCGAAAAATAGGTCACCTTGCACCACAACTCAGTAAGTTTAGCGGGCGTTTTGCCTTTGTTTTATGCCTTTTGGTTTTTTCTGCTTATCATGAGCGTTTGTTTGTTGCACCTGCTTGGGTGTTTGTGGTTATGGAGAGCTTGGTTTACGTACTGTTGGTTGTCGCGTCAGGCTTTCTATTTAGCAGTTTAGTGAACTTAGCCAACGGTGTTTATAACTTGTTTCCATTTGCGAAGGAAGTGCCAATTCAGGGCATTATACAAGTTCTTAAGTTGCTGATTTTTATTGTCTGCTCTATCTTGGTGGTGAGCATTCTTGTCGATAAATCGCCGACTTATATTCTGTCAGGTTTTGGTGCGATCGCTGCTGTAATTATTTTAGTATTTAAAGATACCATTTTAGGGTTGGTCGCCAGCATTCAAATCGCCGCTAACCGGCTTGTGACTACTGGTGATTGGATCCAGGTAGATGCCTTTGGCGCGGATGGGGAGGTAATAGATCTCGGTTTAAATACAGTCAGAGTGCGTAATTGGGATAACACCGTGACCACAATACCAACCTATATGCTTATCTCTGATTCATTTAAAAACTGGCGAGCAATGCAGGAGTCTGCGGGACGTCGTATTAAACGCGCAATTCATATTGATTTTACAAGTATCGAGTTGTTAAGCGAAGCGCAGCGAGCAGCGATAACCACACAATACCCTTTAATTGAATCACTCGAAGATATACCCAGTGATATTACTAACCTCGGGCTGTTTAGGCGCTATAGTGAAGCTTATTTAAAGCAACATGAAGCGATAAACCAAGAGTGTTTATGTATGGTACGAGAGCTTGCGCCGACTCAACATGGCTTGCCTCTCGAGTTTTACTGCTTCAGCCGTGACAAGCGCTGGGTGGTTTATGAGCACTTACAGGCGGATATTCTTGACTATATGCTCAGTGTAATGCCTGCGTTCGGTCTTCGCCCATATCAAAGTGTCAGTGACTATTTTGGTTCGCATCGCGTCAAGGTGAGAGCTGGTGAGAGGTAGTTAATCTGAGAAGCGATTAAGGCATAAGCGACCCCAGCTTGTGTTAATGTCTGCATAATGGGAGGAAGTAAATCATACCGACAAGATTTACTTTCCTCAAAATAGAGTCCTGAATTAATTGGTATTACAAACTGCCTGAGATCAGCCCAAATACGATAAAGGCGATGAGTAATTGCCAGATCGCCGGCTTTAACCACTTCAAGGCGATAAAACCCGCCACCACAGCCACTAAATCCAGCACGCTATGTACCGCAGACTGCCAAATTGGTTGATATAATGCCGCCGCTAAAATACCAACAACGCCTGCGTTTAATGCCGCGCTAATACTAGCAAAGCGGGGCAGTGCGATGAGTGACTGCCACTGCTGATGAAACGCCCACATTAATAGCAGACCTGGCAAGAAAATGGCCAGTGTCGCTATTGCTGCGCCCAAAACTGGGTTTGTCTGCTCGGCAATTGCACCAAGAAAGCTTGCTATGGTAAACATTGGTCCTGGGATTGCTTGTGCAGCTGCATAGGCGGTTAAAAAGGTTTCTTGCTGGATGTTCTCAACACTGCTTTGTAGTAATGGTAAAACAACATGTCCACCGCCAAATACCAATGCACCTGCCTGATAAAACTCGGCGAAGATCTGAGTTGGTAGTGCCGCAAAGGTCAGTAAGAATAAACCGATGAATACTGCAAGCACGGGCCAGTTAGGGTAAGTGTGTTGGCTACTTTGTTGACTCGGTACATTACTAAAAGCGTAAAAATAACCGACAACGGCGAGCACTGCGAGTAGCCCTACTTGAGCGTTTAAACTTGGCAAAAATAGTAATACCAATGTTGCAATAAACGTGACAATTTTAAGTGCCATGGTTTTACAGAAGCTTTTAGCCATACTGAGTACCGCATCGGCGACAATCACTACTGCAAACAGCTTAAGGCCGTCAATAATCGCAAGTGCAGAACCTGAAAGCTGACCAGCTGTTAATGCCAGTAGCAGCATTAGCAAGAAGGAGGGGAGCGTAAAACCTAAAAAAGCGGCTATTCCACCTATTATCCCTGCTCGTTCAAGGCCAATGGCAAACCCCACTTGGCTAGAGCCCGGTCCTGGGAGAACCTGAGATAGACTGATCATGCTGGCATAGCGTTCACTACTGAGCCATTTCAAGTTATCGACAAAGTGTTTTTTAAAAAATCCTAAATGGGCAGCAGGACCTCCAAAACTTGTGCAGCCTAGTAAAAAAAACTGATAAAATATTTTCAAAAACATAGTATACCTTGTGATATTGTTAACCTCGTATCATTACAGTTTTATATGACAATTTTATGACTTTGGTGTGTTTAGTGCCAGCTAGCCAACTGGTGTAACAGCTACAATTGGACAATGATTATGCAAATGAGTTTATTGCGGTATTTGTTTGCTTTACTGGCAAGTTTTTCTGTTTATAGCCAGCAAATAAATGTTGCTGTTGATCACGCCCCGCCATACAGCATTATTGCGGAAAATGGCAAAGTACACGGTTTAATCTTAGACATTCTAGAAATTATTCGCGCACAGTCCAATATTGATTATCAGATAAACACAGTTCCTTGCCCATTTTCACGATGTATGCGTTTGCTAGCACAAGGAGAGGTGGATGTGATGGGGGGGCTGATCAAAACACCACAGCGAGACAAAGTAATAGATTTTGTCGATCCCGCTTATATGGCGCTGACCTCCTCTTTTGTCTTCTATGCCAGAAGAGACAGTAATATTGAAGTTGAACAATATTCGGATCTTTATACCAATCGTATCGCCGTCATGCGCGGTAGCGTATTTTATCCTCGCTTTGACGCGGATAGACAGCTCAATAAAGTCCCTGTATTTAGTGAGCGAGTGGCATTTGATTTACTGTTAAAAGGCCGAGTGGATTTGGTGATTGCAGTTGAAGATACCGCTGAAGTTGCGATGGAAGTATTAGGGCAACCCATTGAAAAGCTAAAAAAGGTCTCTTATCGCCACAGTCAGGCTATTTACGGTCATATGGCAATGAGTACGCAGTTTCATAGCACAGTGCTTGCACAGCGAATTCGTCAAGCTATGCAGCGTTTAGCAGTGGAAAAGAAACTCGATCCGGTTGTGACAAAATATAAATTGCCACCAATTTCTCAGCATGTCTCGACAGTAACACCGTAACAGTAAAATAAGCCGCACTTCAGCGAGCGTTAATCACTTATTGCAACAATGTGCACAATCAGGTCGAAATGAATTCAGGTGTTAAGATGAATGCAAGAAATGTGTTAGTGGGTGTGGTGGTTGTCGCTGCACTGTCAGGGTGTGAAATGAATAATACCGGCAAAGGCGCAGCGATTGGTGCGGCGACTGGGGCAGTGCTAGGAAAAGCAACCGGTAATCATAAAGACAAGCGCTTAGCAATTGGGGCTGCGGTTGGTGCAATCGCCGGTGCAGCTATTGGTAATTATATGGACAAGCAGGAAGCAGCTTTTAACCAAGAGCTCGCAGGGACTGGCGTAGAAGTCGTTCGAGAAGGTGAACAAATGCGTTTAGTGTTACCTTCAAATATTACGTTTGCCAGTGGTAAGTCCGCGATCAGCCCGAGTTTCTATAACACATTGCAAGGCATTGCGCGTGTGATGCAACAATACGACAAGACATTCCTTACGATTGTTGGTCACACAGATTCCACGGGATCAGCGAGTTTCAACCAAACCTTGTCTGAGCAACGTGCTAATAGCGTGAAGCAATACCTGTTATCTCAACAAGTGTTACCGGCGCGATTATATGCTGAAGGGATGGGAGAATCCCAACCTGTTGCAAGCAATCAAACTGAACAAGGAAAAGCACAAAATCGCCGGGTAGAAATCAAAATTATTCCAAACCGCGCGTAGGAAAGCTGTGGGCATATACAAGTATGCCCAGCGAGCTTATACCAATTGACTTAAT
>NZ_RCSQ01000073.1:0-35436 GCF_004103255.1 Pseudoalteromonas sp. PS5 | reverse complement strand
AACAACTAAATAGCAAAATTTTCGCCTAGTTATCGACACGATTTTCTCGCCTCAAATAGACCACTTAATTAAGAAAATTGGTATAACAACATAGATCATTATAGCGGGGGCAGAAGTTCTGCCCCTTTTTGAAAAGCTTGGTATAAATTGTGTTTACAGTGAGTTTAAGAATACTGCAGCAATCGCAACTGGGCAGACAAAGCGAATATACCAAGGCCAAATTTTCCAAAACAGGCCATTTGCGACTTCGGGGCAGCCTGATTCGATTTCTTTGAGCAATTTTGCACGATGCCAAATCCAGCCGACAAATACACAGCAAAGCATACCTAATAACGGTTGACCAAATTTGGTTGTCAGGCTAACTGTGAAGCCAAATAATGTTTCAATATTGACCAAAATAGTCAAGCTGACAGCGGTTACCAGCGCTCCAATAATCCAAGTAGCTTGAACTCTGCCTAAAGCAAAACGTTCAACAGCATAAGAAACCGGTGCTTCTAACATTGAGATTGAAGAAGTTAGCGCTGCAATGCTCATTAACGCAAAAAATGCAAAGCTTACCAACAGGCCAATGCTACCCATACTATCGAACAACGCTGGAAGTACTTGGAAGACTAAGGTGTCTTCGTTGAGCAGAGCACCATCAGCTGCAAAAATCTCAACGCCTTGAGCCTGTGCAACGTACATCGCTGGAATAATCAATAGACCTGCGACAAATGCGATAAACACATCGATAAGTGTAACCATGGCACCGAGTGATACTAAGTTCTCTTTCTTACTAATGTAGGAGCCATAGATAATCATTACACTCGTACCAAGTGATAGTGAGAAAAATGCTTGCCCCAGTGCATCGACTAATAACTGCGGATTGAGCACGGATGAAAAATCAGGCACTAAGTAAACCTGTAACCCTTCAACAGCTCCATTTTGTGTTAATACGTACGCTATCAATGAAAACAGAATGCCGATAAGTGCTGGCATGAGTCGTTTTGACCATTTTTCGATGCCATTCTCAACTCCCTTACTGATGATAAGCACCGTAAGCGCAATAAAGGCCGCCGTAAAGACAATATTGCGTGACATTGAAGCGCCTTCGAGCCATGACTGTGCTTGCACTGCGCCGGTGATTTCTGCAATTGGCTCTAGCGTCGCACTAAACATCCAGCCAGCTACAATGGCATAAAAGCTCAGGATCAGACCCGCACAGATAATCCCACCAAAGCCCACCACAAAGGCAAGCTTACTCTGCCAGGCTGTATTGGTGAGCTTGCGCAGCGAAGAAACTGCGTTCGCTTGACCATGACGGCCAATAACTAACTCTGCCATTAACGCTGGATATGCGAGACAGAACGCCAAAACTAGATAAACGAGAACAAATGCTGCACCACCATTTGATGCGGTTTGTGTCGGGAACCCCCAAATGTTTCCCAAGCCAACCGCAGAACCTGCGGCAGCCATAATAAAACCAAAGCGAGAGCTGAACTCTCCTCGGATATTGCTCATAATTATTATACTTCTCTAAAAATTGCTAACGGCGATGACAATCTACTGTAATTAAAAAGAAATAAAAAGAGTAAATTACCTTGATTTGGCGCAAGGTTGAGGCGGATTTTTAGTCGTAACTCGTATGTTGCACCAAAAGCACGTTTAAGCACTTATAACTTAATGTTTTCACAATTAATTCTACAATGGGTATGTCACAGTGTAGCGACTTATTTACATTAATTATTTTTCTTTACAGGGGAGTGAAAGAACAAATTTTGCCCCTCCTAGCCGCTCTGATTGACTCACTGTAGCTTTTCCATGGTGCCAATCCATGACCTTGGCTACGATAGCAAGGCCTAAACCATAGCTTTTTCCAGCTCTATTACGATGAGTTTGTTCTTGGAAAAATGGACTGAAAACTTTGTCCCAGTTTTGTCTTGCGATCCCAGGGCCATCATCTTCAACAGTAATCGTTAACCAATGCTCAGAACGATAGGCACTGAGTAATACTGTACTGGTAGCAAAGTCACAGGCGTTACTAATCAAGTTACTGATAGCGCGGGCGAGCCAATGGAGATCGCCTGTGATTGATAACGTGTCAGGCACCTCAACGCGACCCGATAGTTGGTTTTTTTGCAGTTTGGGCTGCATTTGCTCCATAAGGTCATTACCGTAGCGAGATAGGCTAGTACTTTCATGTTTTAGCAAATGTGACTTCTGCTCAAGCGTAGCAAAGGAAAGATAGCTAGACAGCATGTCTTCCATTTGGTCTAAATCTTTCTCCATCCTTTCCAAATAATCATGTATTGCGCTAATGTCGTCTTCATCTAGGGCCGCATCTAGCCCAAACCTCAAACATGCAACTGGTGTTCTTATGTCATGAGATAAACTTGAAGCCATGAGTTTATTTTCGGCCATTAATTTTTCTATTTGACTGGCCATGCGATTAAATGTGTTTTCTAAATCTCGTATGTAAGTGAAGTGATTTGGAGTAATTCGTGCACTCAGGTTGCCGCTGGCAAAATGCTTTGCTGCGGTATTAAGCACAATTAAACGCTTAACTAACGGTGATAAGATGAACCACAAAATTGCACAAATGCCGCCATAGAAAAATAATGTCAGTAAAACGTCATAATCCGCTTGTTCGACTTCAGGACGCCACTCCAGCTCTATATAATCTGGTGCCATGTCGAGCGTTGTTTTGAGTAGATAGACATTTTCGTTTTCAATTACCAGCCCTTCAGGTAATAGCATTTGCTGCTTTAGCTCAGTGGGCATGGCGAGGGTGTCACCATCCTTATAGGTGATATGAAGACCAAATTGTTCGGCAATAACTGCTGTAGCCGCAAGGCGAGCATCTGGTTTCTTTTCAGCGACTTGTATCGCTAAACCTGACATTAATTTACTTTGCCATTCAAAGCTATTTTCAATTGGGGCAGTTTGTTGATTATAGGTATCTATAACCCAGCCGAGGGCAAAAATAGAAACCAGCGCTCCGGCAAGCAGGTAAATATAAAGTTTTTTCACAATAACGGTATGCTTTAGACGTTACCAAGCTGAGGGGACAAGCAAGTAGCCTTTTCCCCACACGGTTTTGATTTTTTCAGGGTTTTGAGGGTCATCATTAAACTTTTTGCGCAATGCAGAAATCAATACATCAACACTTCTGTCAAGGCCATCATATTCACGCCCTTTTGTCGCTTTAAACACAGCGTCACGAGATACGACTTCTCCAGCATGGCTTGCTAAAAATTGTAGCAATAAATACTCTGCGCTCGAGACGATAACCTCTTGAGCGCCGACAGATACCTTGCGAGCTTGCGTATCTATCGTTAGTTGACCTACGACTAACTCATGCTTTGCTGCTTGATGGTCAAGGGGCTTTTCTTGTGCTGCTCTTACGTTAGCTTTTATCCGAGCAAGAAGAGCACGAGGGCGAACAGGCTTAATTACATAGTCGCTCGCACCGACTTCTAAACCGATGACTTCGTCCATTTCTTCATCTTTGGCGGTAAGCATAATTACGGGTTTATTATAAAATTGACGTAAATCTCGACAAACGCTAATGCCGTCTTTACCAGGTAACATCAGATCGAGCAGTACAAGATCGGGGTCTAAAGACTTAACGCGCTCAATGACTTCATCACCACGATAACAGCAATGAGTTTTATAGCCTTGATTATCGAGGTATTCCGCTACCCACTGTGCCAGTGAGGTATCATCTTCAACCAGTAAAATAGTACCGTATTGCTCCATCTTTTGCTCCAAACTTTAGTATTTCCCTGTCGAGTATAATCACAGAAGCGCTTGTGTCTGTAAATAAGTGTAGGTTGGTAATCTAAAATTTATTCCATTTTTTAAATTCAACTTACCTACAGGACGTAGGTACCTTAGCGAAAGCTGGATACGGAAAAGTTAACTTGTGCTTTAGCAACAACAATGAGTTGGAACATTCCTTATCCAAACCTCAGCTCATATAGCAAGCTAGATAGACAGCAGAAAGGTGTAGGAAAGTGTCTAGGAAAAGCAAAAACTTTGGTCGCAACGCTACTGCAAATTGCTTTTCCTAAATATTGAGTTTAACACTGTACTTATTTGACGTTGAGCTTTTCAATCAAACTCTCTGCAAGATGTACCTGCATGTCAGCTGTTAGAGCTGAAACTTCAGTTTGCGTACACGCACCAGCTGTTTTTTCCAGCGAAGATAGCGTTTTAGTTACTTTGTAGCTTGGTATCTCAACAGGAGAACTTGAGCGCTGACGGCGAGCTTCTTCAGTGTTTTGAGCAGCAATAAATGACAATATTTCACGCTCATTGGCAATTTTTTCTTCTTCAGTGAAGGTAAATTGTAAGGGGATCCCTTGAAATCCAGCACTATCGACTGATGATTTAGCAAACCAGACAACATCAGAAGATGCTTGGTGTGATAAGCGCATACTTACTGAAGCGACAATATTGCTACATTGAAATGCCGGAGAATTTTGTGCCAGCTCCGCAATGTGTGGGTGCGGATTTCTAGGCCTATCTAGTGCATATGTTTTATTCGCCGCGAACTCTAAATCTAGCTGGTGAATAGTGAGCGTGTAGTCTGCCTGTTTTGTGGCGACAACCTGTAACCCTTTTTGCTCTAATAAACTAACAATCTGTTTTCGTAAGGTATCTGTAAGGCTGACTTTAGCCGCGTTGATAGCAATGGTGTTACCTTGAATGAGTGGGTGTGCAGGCAGTTGTACAGACTTAATTCGTGCCGAATTCAGTTCAGTACTATAGCTGATTTGGTAAACTGACTTTTTCAGTAATGGCTTCTGTGGCACCGCTAGTTTCGGCGCTAATGGCGCTGTGGTGACACATCCAATAAGTAGACTTGTACATAGAGCTGCTAGCACTAAACGCATTAAAATACCTCAAATAAACAGTTATTTTCTTATATTTAGTGAGTTCCGCCAATTCATCATGTTAGTATGGCGAGCGAGTGTTAATGAAATGAGTCATTATGAAGTCGCTAATTCTCACATTAGTTTGTATTTTTTGCTGTAGTTATTCAAAAATAACGGTCGCGAAAACTCCAAACCAGCAATGGTCACAATTTTTAAAGAGCTATTCTAAGCAAGTCGAGCGTAAACTGAAAGAAAAATCGGTACCAGGTGCTGCTTTGTCTGTTGTGCATATTGAGCATGGTAGTTACGTAAAGGGGTTTGGCCAGACAAAAAGCCGAAAAGGCAATCGTGTTGATGAACATACTCGCTTTCGGCTAGCCTCGGTTTCCAAAACATTTGCAGGAAGCTTAGCAGCGAAGCTGGCGAGCGAAGGTCATTTTAATATAGATGACAAAGTAAGCTTATATCTTCCGCAGTTTATCGATGGTGACTACAGCCAACTTAAACTTTACCACCTTCTGAGCCACTCCAGTGGTTTGGTACCAAACGCGTACGATAATTTAATTGAATCGCGAATGGAGTACCCACAGATTGTAGAGCGCTTATTACAGGTTGAAGCTCTGTGTCAGCCCGGCCAGTGTTACGGGTATCAGAATGTCATGTTTAGTTTGATCGGTGATGTTATCGAGAAAACAACGGGGATCAGCTATCAAACATGGATGCAGGAGTTCATATTTGCTCCGCTTAATATGCGAGATGCAGGCCTTGGAGTTGAGCAAATGACGAAGGATAATAATTTTGCGTGGCCGCATGTCAGGGGAAGAAAACGTTGGCACACTGCTAAATTGAAGCAACACTATTATAAAGTATTACCAGCGGCCGGTGTGAATGCTAGTGCGACAGATATGGCACAGTGGTTAAAAGCGCAATTGGGCTTATATCCGAGCGTATTATCGCCTGAGGCATTAAGTAAACAATCAATGCCTTATACTTTAACTAAGCGTGAGTTACGTCGACGGGTATGGCGTGAACATGTTGAGGCCGCATACTATGGCCTGGGTTGGAGAATCTATCAATATGATGGTAAACGCCTTTACTACCACAGTGGTTGGGTGCAAGGGTATAGAACAGACGTGGTAATTATTCCCGAGCTAGGCATTGGCTTTAGTTTGTTGCTAAATGCTGAAAGCGGTGTAATAAATCAACTCACCAATGACTTTTTGATAGATGTACTCACGGGAGATGCTATTTTAATGCCGGTGTTGAGTGAGCGAGAGATTAAAAGAGTTAAGGCGGAAGAAGCTGAGCTACTTGAAGGTATCACGCCACCTTTGACGCAAGGCAGCGTGACAAAAGAAAATTAATTACGTGGCAATTGAATTTTCTTGTCTTCGCTTTGACGGTATAACACGATGATGTGGCCAATCGTCTGTACCTTGTGCGCGTTTGTTTCACGAACAATTGCTTCAAAAATCAGTTGCTTAGTTTCACGATCATTTGTTGGTACTTTCACCTTGATGAGTTCGTGAATGTTTAGGTTTTGCTCAATTTCGGCCATTACGCCTTCGGTGAGGCCATTAGCGCCTAGAAGCACAACTGGATTTAAGTTATGAGCGAGCCCTTTTAGGAACTGCTTTTGTTTATTTGATAAGGTCATATTGATACAATCTTATTTATTAAAAGGCTTGAATTATCGATATTCTAACGCCATCTAGACAATATTACTAATGAGTTATAGTTAATATGGCAAATAAAAAACACTCCGCCAGTTCTAAACGTTGGTTAAAAGAACACGTAGAAGACCCTTATGTACATGAAGCCCAAAAACGTGGCTATCGATCACGAGCGGTTTTTAAGCTGGAAGAAGTCCAGCAAAAGGATAAATTGATCCGTAAAGGTATGACGGTAGTTGATTTAGGGGCCGCGCCGGGTAGCTGGTCCCAATATTTAGCTGAACAAGTAGATATTGATGGGCAGGTAATAGCGTGTGATATTTTACCTATGGACTCGTTAGCGGGCGTTGACTTCCTTCAGGGAGACTTCAGAGAAGAAGCGGTATTAAATGCACTGCTTGATAGAATTAACGGCAAAAATGTAGATGTTGTGTTTTCAGATATGGCGCCAAATATGAGCGGTAATATGTCTACCGATCAATCTGGTAGTATGTATTTGGTCGAGCTAGCATTAGATATGTGCCATCAAGTGCTAAAACCAAACGGGGCATTTGCGGTTAAAGTTTTCCAAGGCGAAGGCTTTGATCAATTTGTGCAAGAAGTACGTAATTGTTTTAAGGTTGTAAAGATCCGTAAACCAAAAGCGTCTCGTCCTCGATCACGAGAAGTATATGTAGTGGCGACAGGTTACAAACTGTAGTACAGTTGGAAAGCATCAAGTTGAATTTGAATTTTTTTGGATACAAGAGGTTAACTCCTTGAGCGATATGGCTAAAAATCTAATACTCTGGTTAGTAATTGCGGTTGTACTAATGACCGTGTTCCAGAGCTTTAACGGTGGCGAACAATATGATCGCCAAACGAGTTACACACAATTCGTGAAGGACGTGCGCAGTGGTTCTGTTCGTGAGGTCAGTATTGACCGTCAAACAGGCGTAATTAGTGGCGTTCGTTCTAGCGGAGATCGTTTCCAAACAGTGATCCCATTGACTGATTTAGACTTGGTCAACGATTTGCTTAAGAACGATGTAAATATTAAAGGTGTAGCGCCAGAAGAGCAGTCTTTCTTGGCAAATATCTTTATATCCTGGTTCCCAATGCTTCTGCTCATTGGTGTATGGATCTTTTTCATGCGCCAAATGCAAGGCGGGGGCGGCAAAGGCGCAATGTCGTTTGGCAAGAGCAAAGCTCGCTTAATGAGTGAAGATCAAGTCAAAACAACATTTGCGGACGTTGCAGGCTGTGACGAAGCGAAAGAAGACGTGACTGAACTGGTGGACTTTTTACGAGATCCATCAAAGTTCCAAAAGTTAGGTGGCAGCATCCCGAAAGGGGTATTGATGGTAGGTCCTCCTGGTACGGGTAAAACTTTACTTGCTAAAGCGGTAGCAGGTGAAGCAAAAGTACCTTTCTTTACCATCTCTGGTTCTGATTTCGTTGAAATGTTTGTGGGCGTTGGTGCTTCTCGGGTTCGTGATATGTTTGAACAAGCGAAAAAAGCAGCACCTTGTATCATCTTCATTGACGAAATCGATGCCGTAGGTCGTAAACGTGGTGCAGGTATGGGTGGTGGTCATGATGAACGTGAGCAAACACTAAACCAGATGCTAGTAGAGATGGATGGTTTTGAAGGCAATGAAGGTATTATCGTTATTGCTGCTACTAACCGCCCAGATGTATTAGACCCTGCATTATTGCGTCCCGGTCGTTTTGACCGCCAAGTTGTTGTGGGTCTTCCTGACATCCGTGGTCGTGAACAAATCTTAAATGTTCACATGCGCAAAGTTCCATTAGATGATAACGTTGAAGCATCGGTAATTGCACGTGGTACACCAGGCTTCTCTGGTGCTGACTTAGCTAACCTTGTAAATGAAGCCGCATTATTTGCAGCTCGTGGCAATAAGCGTAAGGTAAGCATGGCTGAGTTTGACGCTGCAAAAGACAAAATCATGATGGGCGCTGAGCGTAAGTCTATGGTAATGAGTGAGCAAGAAAAAGAAATGACGGCGTATCATGAAGCTGGTCATGCTATTGTTGGTCGCCTAGTACCTGAACATGATCCGGTTTATAAAGTATCCATTATTCCTCGTGGTCGCGCCTTAGGTGTAACCATGTATTTGCCGGAGCAAGATCGCGTAAGTCACTCAAAGCAACATCTAGAGTCTATGCTTTCAAGCTTATACGGTGGTCGTATTGCTGAAGCGTTGATTTACGGTGACGACAAAGTCACGACAGGTGCAAGTAACGACATTGAACGTGCCACTGATATTGCCAAAAAAATGGTTACGCAGTGGGGGTTAAGCCCTAAGCTTGGACCACAAATGTATTTAGAAGAGCAGGGCGAGATGTACATGGGTGGTGGTTCTCACCGTATGTCTGGTATGTCAGATGAAACTGCTAAGCTTATTGATGCGGAAATTAAAGATTTCATCGATCGTAACTATCAACGTGCTGAGCAAATCCTAAAAGACAATATGGATATTCTTCACACAATGAAAGATGCGTTAATGAAATATGAAACGATTGATGCATTGCAGATTGATGACTTAATGGAGCGCCGTGATGTTCGTCCACCAAGGGATGCGCATGACGTCAAGCCAGAAAAAAAGGTAGAGTCTGAATCTGCCAAAGTGACAGAGTTAAAACCGGAGTCAAAAGCTGAAAAACCAGCAGATGACCAGCCTAGTGATAGCACATCAAACTCAGAGCTTGATGACAAATCGTAAGGTCAGGTAGAATATGACAGCCCCGAGCAATCGGGGCTTTTTTGTATCAATAGATTCAGGGTGTTATTATTGGATTATGCGTGTATGAATAAGTACACACTTATACCAGTTAGTCTTAATGTTTGCTCAATTTGAAGGAGTATATCTGACGCTAACGGCGTTAAAAGTATCTCATTTAGTACGACTAAATAACAAAACTTTTGCCTAGTTATCGATCAGATTTTCTTGCCCTAAAATAAAGTGTCATTTAGCGCTTGGTATGAAACGAGACCTGAGTTCTAAAGCTACGCCCCTTTCGAGATCATCCAAAACATAGTAATAATGTAGGTATAGAATGTACGAGTTACGCTTGCCAAGAGCCCGCAGCCTTTCCTTAAATAAGCCTCAAGTAATGGGGATTTTGAATGCTACTCCTGACTCATTTTCAGATGGCGGAAAATTTATTCACCTAGATAGTGCGGTTGAGCAGGTAAATATGATGCTCGCTGACGGAGCTACCATTATTGATATTGGCGGTGAGTCTACTCGTCCAGGGGCGCCAGATGTAGAGTTGAAGGAAGAGCTTGAGCGCGTGATCCCGATCATCAAAGCTGTTAGGGCACAATCTGACTGTGTTATCTCAGTTGATACCAGTAAAGCTGAAGTAATGAAGCAAGCTATTGAAGCTGGTGCTGATATCATCAATGATGTTCGAGCTTTACAGGAGCCAGGTGCATTAGAGATAGCAGCTCAGTACGCAGAGGTACCTATTTGCCTAATGCACATGCAGGGTGAGCCTCGCTCAATGCAAAATAATCCAAAATATAATGATCTATTTTCAGACATTAGTCAGTTTTTCGAAGCTAGGATCCGTGCGTGCAAGCAAGCCGGAATTGATACCAGTAGGCTGATCTTAGATCCAGGTTTTGGCTTCGGTAAATCTCTGGAGCATAACTTTCAGATTTTAGGTGGACTGAAACAATTTAATTCGTTCAATTTACCTATTCTGACGGGACTCTCTAGAAAGTCCATGTTTGGACAACTACTTACTCGAGAAACTCATGAGCGCGTCGCTGCGAGTCTTGCCGGTGCGCTAATATGTGCACAGCAGGGCGCACATATTATTCGTGTTCATGACGTAAAAGAAACAAGCGACGTACTTAACGTATGGTTAGCGTCGGTCAATGGAGTTACTCAATGACAACAAGAAAGTACTTCGGTACAGATGGTGTAAGAGGTATGGTGGGCGAGTTCCCAATTACACCAGAATTTGCAATGAAGCTAGGCTGGGCAGCCGGAAAGGTTCTGTCTGAAAGAGGAACCAAAAAAGTTATCATTGGTAAAGACACCAGAATATCAGGGTACCTGTTAGAAACGGCACTAGAGGCGGGGTTGATAGCCGCTGGGATCAATGTGATCTTGTTAGGGCCTATGCCTACTCCTGCTGTTGCATATTTAACACAAACCTTCAGAGCTGAGGCTGGTATCGTCATCAGTGCTTCTCACAACCCTTACCATGACAATGGCATAAAATTCTTTGGTGGTGACGGTAAAAAACTGCCAGATGAAGTGGAACTTGCAATAGAAGCGAAGCTCGATGAGCCAATGACGTGCGTAACATCAGAAAAGCTGGGCAAAGCCAAGCGCTTAGACAGTGCAGATGGTCGTTATATTGAATTCTGTAAAGGCCAATTTCCAAAAGAGCTTTCTCTTGAAGGGTTGAAAGTGGTGTTAGATTGTGCGAATGGCGCAACTTACCATATTGCACCGAGTGTAATGCGTGAATTAGGTGCTGAGGTGATCACCACAGCTTGTGAACCTAATGGTTTGAATATCAATGAAAAATGTGGCGCAACGCATGTTGAAACATTAAAAAAAGCAGTACTGGAGCATCAAGCTGATGTTGGTATTGCATATGATGGTGATGGTGACCGAGTGATGATGGTGGACCATGATGGCCATGTATTTGATGGTGATGATATTGTGTACATTATTGCCTGCCAAGCCCATAGTGATGGTACACTCGGTGGTGGTGTTGTTGGTACCGTTATGTCTAATATGGGTTTAGAGAATGCGCTTAAAGCTAGAGGTATTGCATTTGAGCGCAGTAAAGTGGGTGATCGCTATGTAATGGAGTTGCTCGCTGAAAAGGGCTGGAAAATTGGTGGTGAAAGTTCAGGGCATGTGCTTAATCTTGACCTAATTAGTACTGGTGATGGAATAGTATCGAGCTTACAAGTACTCGCCGCAATGGTTGCACAAAACAAAACCTTGAAGGACTTAGGTGAAGGGTTCAGTAAATACCCGATGAAAATGATTAACGTACGTTACAGTACCAAAGATGACC
Source organism: Pseudoalteromonas sp. PS5 (assembly GCF_004103255.1). Lineage (NCBI taxonomy): Bacteria > Pseudomonadati > Pseudomonadota > Gammaproteobacteria > Alteromonadales > Pseudoalteromonadaceae > Pseudoalteromonas > Pseudoalteromonas sp. PS5. The sequence continues at coordinate 23,852 of NZ_RCSQ01000073.1, read as the reverse complement.
CAACAGCACACCAATCAGTAAAAGAAGCGGTGTCTGAAGTCGAAGCACTACTTGCTGGAAAGGGAAGAGTGTTACTACGGAAGTCGGGTACCGAACCAGTCGTAAGAGTCATGGTTGAAGCACAACAACAGAAGCAAGTCATCGATTTTGCACAAAAAATCGCTGAAGTTGTTGAATCTGTGAGCAATTAAATTAAAAATTGAATTTATTTCTTGTAACTTCGGGTGAGTGGCGTTAGTATCTCACCCGCTTTCTGCTACGGAGTATCGTAATGGCAACTAGGAAGCAAATTGTTGCTGGTAATTGGAAAATGAATGGCTCAAAAGAGCTACTTAGCCAAATGTCAGAAACTTTAAACAGTGAATCATTCCAAGCGGATGTAATTATATTTCCCCCAGCAATGTTAATTGAACAAGCTGTTGAAAAGGGACTCACTGTAGGAACGCAAAGCGTTTCAGAATATAAAGAAGGCGCATACACTGGAGAAATTCAGGCATCACTTGCTAGTTCGTTAGGCGCGACTTACACCTTAGTCGGTCATTCCGAGCGACGTGCTTTATATGGCGAAGTGATGAGGTTGTAGCGAATAAATTTGCACACGCTCAAGAACAAGGTTTAACTCCGATACTATGTGTTGGAGAAACCGAAGAAGAGAGAGAAAGTGAGCAGACAGAAGAAGTTGTAGCTAGGCAAATAAACGCAGTTATCGAGAAATTAGGTATAGCGGCACTAGCTAACTCTGTGATAGCATACGAACCGGTTTGGGCAATAGGTACTGGTAAAACAGCATCTCCTGAACAAGCGCAAGCAGTGCACAAATTTATACGTAATTTGCTGTCTGAGCAAGACGAGCAAATTGCAAAAACACTACGCTTACTTTATGGTGGCAGTGTTAATGAAAAAAATAGTGAATTATTATTCGCACAAGAAGATATAGATGGTGGTTTAATTGGTGGCGCAAGCTTAAAACCTGAAAACTTCCTTTCTATATGTAAAAGTGCAAAAGGATAAGTAAATGTACGAAATTTTAATGGTTGTTTACTTAATCGTTGCTTTAGCGCTTATTGGTATGGTGCTGATTCAACAAGGTAAAGGCGCAGACATGGGTTCTTCGTTTGGTGCTGGTGCATCAGCGACAGTATTTGGCTCGTCAGGCGCAGGCAACTTTATGACAAAGACAACAACAATACTAGCTACAGTGTTTTTTGTACTAAGTATTGTTCTAGGTAACTTAACAACTGGTCAAATAAAGAAAACCAGTGAATGGGAAAACCTAGAGGCACCAGCTGCAACAGTAGTACCTGCTGACAGCGATGTGCCAGCATCAGAAGAAAATCCAGCTTCTGATATTCCTAACTAAGAGTTAGGAAAACACCGAATTTGCGAATGTGGTGGAATTGGTAGACACGCCATCTTGAGGGGGTGGTGGCTTCGGCCGTGGGGGTTCAAGTCCCCCCATTCGCACCAAAATAAAAAAACCAGCTTATGCTGGTTTTTTTTCGTCTTTAATTTAGCTACACCGCTCTCGAGTTAATTTATGCCAATTTTCTTGATTAAGTAGTCTATTATGAGTCGAGAAAATCTTGCCGATAACTCCGCTGCTGCGTCCTGCTCTCGCTAAGGTACCTATATCCTGTAGGAAAGGCGAATTTACGTACCAATAGTTGGCTATTGGAGGTGAACTCAATGCAGCTAGCGCTAAAGCTTTCTGCTAGAAAGGTATTAATTATCCGCAGCTCAGTTTATTTAGTTATTCTAAATAAGAAACTTTTAACGCTGTGAGCGTCAGATTTACTCCTTCAAATTGAGCAACTATCAAGTCCAATTGGTATTACCCTAATTGGTATGACTGACCTCAACTATCTGATGGATAGTGCCATAGCTAGTATGAGCTACTAGATAGCAGCAGCAATTTCAATTTTTTAATATATAGTACTGGTTTTTGGTATAATATCTTGTTGTATATAGACTTTTCTTAAAAATTAAATTTCCAAAATTGGTATTGTTTTGGTTACAAAAACCTAAAAAGTAATTTTTATTAAATAATTATTTCAATTTTACTCAACTCTGACTATAATGCCCTTCCAGAGGAAATAGATGCACCTAACGCATCTTTTTTTATGCCTGAAATTTGTATCGTGCTTATCCTTACTCGAACAAAGTATAAGGCAGAAGCAATGGTAGTAAACCCTTGCTTCTCTAGTTTACGACCTCTCGTAACTAGTTCACACACGGTGATTCCTTTGGAGATTATATGATTACAGTTTTACCTCGTCTTGGTTTATCTGCGATTTCAGCTGCTGTATTAGCAGCGGTAGCCCTTCCTAGCACAGCCTTGGCTGAGCAAGCTAATGTAGAGAAAGAAAAACAAGTTTTTGAAAAAATTGAAGTAACCGCTCGTAAGCGTACAGAAAGCTTGTTCGAAACACCTACCGCTATTACTTCGATCGGTGCAGGTGATATTGATAAGGCAAACATCAGTAACCTAGACGATATTGGTAAATTCGTCCCGAACTTGAACATCACTCGTTATGGCGTTGGTAATGCGGCGCATGCTTCTGTATTTATTCGTGGTATTGGTTTACAAGATCACGTGATCACAACTGATCCAGGGGTGGGTGTTTACGTCGATGGTGTTTACCTTGGTCGCCAGATGGGCTCTAACCTTTCACTACCAAATATTGAACGTGTAGAGGTTTTGCGTGGTCCTCAAGGCACGCTATACGGTCGAAACACACTTGGTGGCGCTGTCAATGTGATCACAAAACAACCTGGTGCAGAAGAAGTTGCACGTATTGAGGCAAAAATAGGTTCTCGAGGCCGTTTAGCGACCGATTTATACACAAGCCAAGCGTTAACGGACACACTAAGCTTTTCTGCTAGTGCATCTTATAAAGAGCGTGACGGTGTTGGTAAAGCCGTAAATTTAGCTAATCCTGAAAAAGAAATTGGCGAGGAACAAGAGTATAGCGGTCGTTTAGCCGTAAGATGGCAAGCAACTAACGACTTAGTGATTTCAGCAGCGTTCGATGGTGTTGAAAATGAGTCTGGTCAGTCTCCTTATACCATTGAGTTAACAGCTCCATTAGACCCTAACGATCCATTTAATGGTGACTTCCCACTATTAGATGCGTCAATGTTACCAGACAATCCTGATGATTTGGCAACAACAGTTGCAGGCATCGAAAGCACTGATTACTCAGGGTGGGGTGGGTCAATTACAGCAGATTGGCAAGCAAGTGACGTTTATTCTGTCAAATTTATTGCCAGCAAGCGTAGCTCCGAATACACCGGTGGTCTTGATGATGATGCCGTGGCGCTTAACCTCTCTGAATTTCCTGAAGAAGGTGGTGCTGATCAGTATTCATTTGAGCTACAGCTAAATGGTACTTATGATTCTTGGGATTTCGTATCAGGTCTTTATTATTTTAACGAAGACGGCTTCACCAGCTCTGGCCCATTTGTATTTAGTCCATGGAATACACCAAACGGCTTATTAAATGATGGTCAGACAGCTTCTTTTGGTGGTTACGGTTATTTCGATATCAATCAAGAGACTGACGCTTATGCGGCGTATATCAATGCAAGCTTTGATGTGACTGAACTTCTTAGCATCGGTGGTGGTTTACGCTACTCTGAAGACAAAAAAGAAGCAGATGCACTGTTCCCAAGTTTTGGTACGCGTAAATACGTAAGTGCAGATTTTGACGAAGTGACGTGGGACGTGAATGTGTCATATCAGCTAACTCGTGACATTAACGTTTACGCACAAGTTCAAAAAGGTTACCAAAGCGGTGGGTTCCCACCACGCCCATTTGGTGGGCCAGATCAATTTGCTGCATTTGAAGAAACCAAAGCGATTAACTACGAAGTCGGCTTCAAAGGTCAAGTTCACGATAATGTGTCTATGATGGTTGCGGCATTCGTAACTGATTATACTGATCTTGCGTTACCATTTAATGACCCAACAGCGGGCGGCGGCTTCGTTACTATCGTAGAAAACGCAGGTGAGTCAAAAGCACAGGGTATTGAACTTGAAACAACGATAGCAATTACGGACGATTTTTCAGTTCGTAGTTCAATCGGCTACTTAGACTCTGAAATTACGCACGTTGATGAAGGGGTGATTGGAATTGGTAAAGGTGACGCTCCAGCACTGACGCCACGTTGGACAGTGATGGTAGCACCATCATACTTCCATGATCTAGAACATGGTGCAACCATTGCTGTAAATGCAAGTTACTCATACCGCTCGGATATGCAGGGGCAGTCTGTTACTCGGGCAAGCGAGTATATTGACTCTCGTGAACTACTAGGTTTTAACATCTCGTATACCAATGCTGAAGGTGATATGGAAGTGACGCTTTACGGCGAAAATGTGCTAAATGAAGTCTACGATGTTGGCCGATTGCAACAAAGTGGCTTCGTTGGTGTGATGCGCAGTAATGATAGAAGTGAGTTTGGTATTAAGTTTAAAAAAGAGTTTTGGCTAGATTAATCGAGTCCTAATTTCAATACAAAAAAGCCGCTAAGTTTAATTGCTAAGCGGCTTTTTATTTTCCAACTAATCTGAACTTAGGATAATACCAATTTGACTTAATACTTGCTCAATTTGAAGGCGTAAATCTGACGCTAACAGCGTTAAAAATTTCTTATTTAGAACAACTAAATAGCAAAATTTTTACCTTGCCTACACGGATGCAGGCACCTTGGCGATAGCAGGACGCGGTAGCGGTGTTATCGACAAGATTTTCTCACCTCAAAATAGACCACTTAATTAAGAAAATTGGTATAAAATGTGAGTTAATCAACTAAAATACCCATGCTCAAAAGTTATCATTACTATTATCAAAAGGTGTAAGCAACACTGAACTTAACGCTTCTTGGCATGATATAGCGGCCGTTGGGTGAGGTTGGATTACGTGGGTCACCTTCGGTGATCCCTTGTTTGTCAGTGAGGTTATCCACTGCCAGTTGCAGTTTTACCCCTTCCGCAGGCTCAACGATCAGGCCAATATCCAGTTTTTCGTAGCCTTCTAACACGACGGTATTTTCATTATCACCAAAGCGGTCGTCCACAGCTGAAAGCGTACCATACAAGGTGGCGTACATACCTGACATTTCAAAGTCATAGCTTGGGGTAATACGCAGCATCCAATCAGGTTGACGTTGTGCTTTGTTGCCTTCATTGGCTGGACTGTCAGTGATTTCGGTGTCTTGCCATGTCGCATTTAAGTTGACCGATAAACCTGATTCATGGTTATAGCTATAATCGACTTCTACGCCGGTGGCTTCATTGGTTAGGATCTCAGCTGGTACACCTGGGCGTCTAACGAATGTGTCGCCCTTTACCTCATTGGTAAACAAAGTAACAAAGAGGTCGCCAGTTTCACCCATATATTTGTAACCAAACTCTGCTTGTGTCACTTCTTTTATAAGTGACTCACCTGATTTATAAGTGTTGTAGTTGTCTCGAAAATCATCAAAGTAAGGCATTTTGTAGCCTTTATTCATGCGAGCAAATACCCCTGAATCCAAACTTAAACTGTAATCAGCACCAAGTGTCCATGAAGTTTTTCGCTCTTCATAGTCAACTGTCTTGGTGATCACACCGTCCAAATCTTCATCTACTGAATATTCTACCTGATGCTGTTCGCTGCGTAGACCTAAATCCAGTTTTAATGCGTCAGTGGCTTGGTAACTCTGCGTTGTATATACAGCCCATGTAGTAGCGTCTCCCGAGCTGCTAATATCATAGTTAAAAGCACAACCCGTCACATCGCTATTACATGCTATTGCGTTTAGTGCTTCTCCGCCTTGCTCCAAAACATGATAAGCACTATTCCCTAAGCTCCACCAATCCTGTGCCGAGGTGGTGGCGGTATAAATACCAAACGCACTCGACCAGTCGCCATAGGTTTTACTCAAGGCTAAATCATTTGTGAAAGCTTCAATATCTTTTAAAACGACCCATCGGCCATATTGTTGCACTATGGTATCGCCACTATATTCATTACCAGTGACGCTTCCCGTCGCTGTTTCACCATTATCAGCTACTTCACTTAAGCGTACCGCGGCGCCTGCAGGCACTAAGCCAATTGTATTAGCGTCGCCTTTAGTAAGACTAAAGCGGTCGTTTAGCTGCCAACCATTATCGAAATTAACTTTTAAACTACCACCTGATACATGGCCTTTCCAGCCGCGACCATCTCCTATATCGATGTTCATGGCGGTGTTATGCTGACCAAAATAAATTGTTGCCTTGCGATTATTTGTGCCTAACTGAGTAAAGCCAGCATCGACACCTTCAACGTTAAGTGGAGTTGGTAGGTACCACGCACCAGTATCGTCGGTTTGACGGGTATAAAGGTTAAACTCACCGTTAGCGAATTCTTTGGTAAGATTGATTGTGAATTGATGGCCTTTTTCTGAAGTAAAGCCGGCATCGCGGATCCCCGAAGATCGTTTGATATATCCTCCGACCATGTAATAGAGATCATTGGATATTTCGCCACTCAATACGCCGTCTATTCTATTGAGGCCATAATCTGTTGTGGTGTACTTGAAGGTTCCTTCTGTATCTGATTGACCACGTTTAAGCTGAAAGTTCGTGGTCAACCCCGGTTGTCCGTTAGACACAACTGGGTTTGGGCCACCACGCAAGCCTTCCATCATACTAATGGTTTCATCGAGCCTGAAGATTGACGTATTTTCTAAAAAAGAGAGTGTAGGGGCAGGGTAAATAGGACTACCTTGCAAACTTACTGTTAAGAAAGGCGCGTCACCACCGCCCGGAAAGCCGCGAACAAAAACATTAGCACCGGACTCACCACCTGAACTTTCAACCCATATCCCTGGCACAGCTTTAAGTAAATCAGCTGTACTTTTGGGTGCAAGCTTATCGATTTGTACGGCATCAATATTGGTTACCGCAAAACTGGCATCAATTTTTCTTATACCGGCACCGCCAGGGGTACCTGATACAATAATTGTTTCTACTTTTTCTTTGTTTTTATTCGACTGTTGCTCAGCCTGTGCTGTTGTGCTTAACGCAAGTGTTACAGCTGCGGCGATCAAGCTTAATGAGTTCGTTTTTATCACGGCTAAAGCCCTCTTGTTGTTGTCATAGACTGGTATTTTACGACTGTCTATTTTTTAAAATAGATCTTAATGCAAACGTTTGCAATGGTGTTGTTTAAAAATTTGTCATAAAACGATGAAAGGCATGGCAAATATACTTTGATTGGTTATCTTTTATGCTTATTTAGGATAGGAGATTCAATTAGTTATGGTTTAAGATCAAAAAAATTGTAAGAATACTACTCTAGTTAACTGCATGAGTAAGGGGATTTGCTTGGCTTCAACACAATTAAAGTTATCAGACTTGGCAAAATTAGCTGGTGTTTCAACCTCGACGGCGTCCCGTGCACTCAACGATAACCCACTGATAAAAAAAGAAACTCGAGAGCGTATTCAGGCGTTAGCGAAAGAACATCACTTTAGTATCAATGCTGCAGCAAGTCGCCTGCGGATGCAAAAAACCAAAGTTATCGCTGTTATCATCAATCTTGAAGCAGAAACCAAGCAATCGGTTGATGATCCCTTCTTGCTAAAAGTTGTCAGTGATATAAACCGTGCCGTGAATCGTCAAGGGTATGAATTGCTTCTGTCTAACTCACATATGGCAGGTGAGGATTGGCACGGCTACTTTATTTCTGGTCGTAGAGCCGATGGCGTAATCGTAGTTGGGCAAGGTAAGGAGCAGGCAAAAATCGAACAAGCTGCAAAAGCTGGTACTCCCATTGTAGTGTGGGGCGACCCGAAAACCTCTGCAAACTACCCGATTGTAGGTAGTGATAATTTTGTCGGAGGGTTAACAGCTACCGAGCACTTAATTGCCAAGGGGGCTTCTAAACTGCTGTTTATGGGAGATCCTGCACACGCAGAGTTGGGAGAGCGCTATCGAGGCTTTTGCCACGGGGTGGAGAAGGCCGATGTTACTGCAAAGCTGGTTAGAATCGATATTACCTCAGAAGCCGCCTACGCCAGTATTAATACATTGCTAAGAGAAAATGGGCTGACTTTTGATGGTATTTTTGCGTGTAGTGATATGGTTGCGCTTGGGGCATTAAAAGCATTGAAAGAGCGCTATGTCAGCGTGCCAAATGATGTCAAAATTGTAGGCTTTGATGATATTGCTATGGCGCAGATAAGTTTCCCAGCGCTCACAACAATTAAACAAGACACCCATGCAGCAGCGCAATTACTAGTAGAAAAACTACTCATACAGCTAAGTGGTAAGATGTGTGAATCTCAAGAAGTACCTTCGTCACTGCTTATCAGGCAATCTAGTTAACCTGAAGTTCGGTTATGAGATGAACTAACTCATTGCTGTTAAAGCAGAGCTTAATTTTTCAACTCGTATTAGGAAATAACACTCTGGGTAGCGTGATAGCATGTTTCCAAGCAGAGTTATTTTAGTTGACTCACTAGTTCTAGCTTTGGTTCAGGTTAAATCAGAAAATACAATTACTATCGCAATCATAACGTTAAGGAACTCTTAATGGTTTTGAAATGCAAACGATTGCAAAAGCAAGAAAGTCTGTCTAGACTAAAAAGGAATCACAGTGTCTTAACGAGAATAACAATGAACCGAGCACGTATAATACTTGCGATGGCTGTTAGTTACTTTCTGTTCGCTATTTTGCTCAATAGTGTTGGAACAGTCATTTTACAATCAATTCATTCCTTTGGAATTACAAAACCACAAGCTGCGACATTGGAAGCATTTAAAGATCTTCCCATTGCTATCGTGTCATTTTTAGTCGCCTCCGTCATTCCAAGAGTTGGATTTAAAATCGCTTTGACTGTTGTGCTAGGAGTTGTGGCGCTGATCTGTAGCATTACACCACTGGTTGCTGAGTTTTGGATTTTAAAACTGGTCTTTGCTTCTGTGGGCGCTGCTTTCGCGGTAGTGAAAGTGTCCGTTTACGCGTTAGTTGGGCAAGTAACCGAGGGGAGTAATCAGCATTCAAGCCTTCTTAATTTTATTGAAGGTGTGTTTATGCTGGGAGTGCTTGGCGGGTACTGGGTTTTTGCGGCCTTTATCGATAGCGGTGATAACACACTTGGCTGGCTAAATGTATATTTTGTACTGGCGGTATTAAGTGCATTTACTGCAATCATTGTATGGATCTCGCCCATTGCAAAACCAGAGCCGACACAAGCGGCGGGATCTAATATTTCGGCTTTTACGGCAATGTTGAAGCTCGTCACAAAACCTTTGGTACTGGTGTTTGTCATTTCCGCATTTTTATATGTATTGATTGAGCAAAGTATCGGAACTTGGCTACCTACGTTTAACAATGAAGTCTTGTCTTTACCAGTTAATATAAGCGTGCAAATTACCAGTATTTTTGCAGCCTGTTTAGCACTAGGTCGACTTGGTGCTGGAGTTGTGCTTACCAAAGTACACTGGTATGTGGTGTTAAATGTTTGCCTTATCGCCATGGCTGTGCTCGTGGTGCTGACTCTACCCATGACGGAAAATATTGAAAAGGCAGCCATAACATCTTTACTTGATGCGCCACTGGTGGCTTTCTTAATGCCTTTGATTGGACTCTTTATGGCGCCTATATATCCGGTGATTAATTCGGTAATGCTAAGCAGTTTACCTACCGCTCAACATGCCTCTATGACCGGGTTAATCGTGGTATTTTCAGCCCTTGGTGGTAGCACTGGCTCTATGATAACAGGGTTCGTATTTCAGCACTTTGGGGGGCAGCAAGCGTTTTATGGCGCGCTTATTCCTATGTGTGTCATTGCGGTATGTCTATATTTTTTCAAATCGATGAGTGAGTCTAGCCAAGCAAATCCAGCTCACACACCAAGTCAACAAAAGGTGAGCTGAGGTTTTACATGCAGTACCAATCAGATTTTTACAACACAGAAATTTTTAAGGCAGTACAAAAGGCCGGTTTGTTTGCAGATAGTAAAGCCTTTGCTGACGCCATCGCAAAAATACCACTGGCAGAGATTGAACAGCTGTACGCCAAGCAAAAACCAACAGGAGCGACGCTGCTGAACTTTGTTCATACGCACTTTGATTTTGTCGCCAGCAAAGAGTTAGAGGCCTTGCCTGACTTTGCTTGCGCACAGCAGTACATCAGTGCGCTTTGGTCACGTTTATCCAGAAAACCGAGCACGGCAGCTACAGGCTCTTTATTACCGTTACCTTACCCTTATGTGGTACCGGGTGGGCGTTTCAATGAGATCTATTACTGGGACAGCTATTTCACTGCACTTGGACTATTAGATGCAAATCGAAACGATCTCGTTGAGGGAATGTTAGACAACTTTATCAGTTTGATTGACCGTATCGGGCATGTACCAAATGGCAATCGAGATTATTATCAAAGCCGCTCACAACCACCTGTGACGGCATTAATGGTGGATTTGCTGTGGCAACAAAAGTCTGACGATATGCAGTGGCTCAAGCTAGTTACCCAAGGGCTAATAAAGGAATATAACTTTTGGCAAACCGGTGGTGATGTTGGCAGCACTGAGGGTAATGCGCGGCTGCGTGTCGTCACAATGCCATGTGGCGGTACATTGAATCGTTATTGGGATCCGCTGGCAGCACCACGTCCGGAGTCGTATGTAGAAGATGTTGAATTGGCTAGTAGAACAGTAGACCCAAGTGTGCTTTATCAACATATTCGGGCTGCATGCGAGTCGGGATGGGATTTTAGTAGCCGTTGGCTTGCAAACCCCGATGACTTGGCAAGTATCCGCACAACCCAAATTATCCCCGTAGATTTAAATGCACTGCTGGTCTTGCTTGAACTGCAGCTCGCAAGATGTTTAAAGAAACTAAATAATGAAACACAAGCCGAACATTATGATTCGCTGGCGTCAAAACGCAGTGCACTTATCCAGCGCTACTGCTGGTGTGATGAAACAGGCTGGTTTTATGATGTTAACCTTGATGATTATCAACCAACCAAAATTGTTTCACTGGCAGGGGTTGTCCCCATGTTTGCTAAGCAGGTTACACCAGCACAAGCACAGCGAATGGGTGACAAACTAAGATACGATTTTTTAAAATCAGGCGGGCTCGTCAGTACGCTAACCCCTACCTCACAACAATGGGATAGTCCAAATGGTTGGGCGCCACTGCAATGGTTTGCGGTATCGGGGCTAAGATCATATGGTCAAAACCAACTTGCAAGCGAAATTATGCAAGCATGGATTTATGCTGTTGAAACAGGCTTTGCACATCTGGGTTGTTTGCTGGAAAAGTATAACGTGGTAGAGCCAGACAAGCAGGCAGAAGGAGGAGAGTATGTTGTGCAACAAGGCTTTGGGTGGACAAATGGCGTTACCAGTCGCTTTTATCGACTGTTATCACTTGAAAATTCGAGTACTTTGACGTGATGTTAAGGCACTCTTGGCTGTGTACAAGATTAATGGCGTTATCAGTCGCTTTTATCGACTTTTAGCGTCTGAAGTTGATAGTTTTTTGGGGTGACATTAAAGGCTTGTTTAAACGCTCGGCTAAATTGACTCGGGTGCTTGAAGCCGAGTGTAAAACTAACTGCTGTGATCTGAGCCCCAGCTTTTAATTTTGCCTTAGCTTCTGTGAGCCTCCTCGCTTGTAGCCACTGTTGTGGCGTAGTTGCAAATGATTTTTTGAATTGGCTAAAAAATCGACTGCGACTCATGCAGCTGAGCTTACAGAGCTTATCTACATCCAAAGGCTGCTCTAAATGCGTCTCTAAATAATGCACTGCTTGGTATAGTCCATTGCGATCCGGAGTGTGTTTGACCGCATTGAGCAGAAGATCTCGGCTTTGTTGTTGTAGGAGCCTCGCTATCAGTTCATCCATTGCTAAATCGATAAAGTATTCTCGATTATGTTCATTTTCGCTAAATAAGTGGAACAGCTTTGCCAAACAGTGTTGGGTTTGCCAGTTGTGCTCGGCATGAATTAGCTGTTTTTGGTAAGTCACTTCATCGCAGAGGCTCAGAGATAATTTGTCGCTAACTGCCTTAATTTTCTCTCGGCTGATCTCAATGGCTAAGCAGGTAGTTGGCGAAGATAAGCTCGCATCTGGAAAGTCGATATGTACAGTTTGCTCGGGTGCCAGCACAAAGCTTTGATGTGGCAAAAACGGTTGATGGTAATCACAACTGTCTACATGCATCACTTTTTTGCCACTTACCATAGCGCAAAACAGCACTTCACCGGAGGTAAGCTTTACTTTATTGGCACTTTCATATGTGTCATAGATACTTAGCTCAACATTGTTGGCAGCAAAGCTTACTTTGTTTTCGATCAAACGATCAATGTGACTAACACGTTTCGCAATCTGCAAGCAATATTCTCCTTATCCGATACTTTTTGGACTGTGTGTATATATTCCAAGACGCCTTGTTAAGTTTTTAAAGCTGAATTTGGCTAATGTCAAACAGAAAAACAAATCTGGAACAGTAAGATCCAGGATAAATAACACAAGTTGCAGAGGTCAAAATGATATACGCAAATCCAAATACTGAGGGTGCTGTCGTCAGCTTTAAAACACAATACAACAACTTTATTGGTGGCGAGTGGAGACCACCTGTTGAGGGGCATTACTTTGATAATATAAGCCCAGTAAACGGTGAAGTTTTTTGTAAAGTTCCACGCTCAAGCGCAGCTGATATTGAACTTGCACTAGATGCTGCGCACGCAGCTAAAGCGTCTTGGGGTAAAACATCCGTCACTGAACGCAGTAATATTTTACTTAAAATTGCCGATCGGATTGAAAAAAATCTTGAATATTTAGCTGTTGCAGAAACGTGGGATAACGGAAAGGCTGTGCGCGAGACATTGGCGGCAGATGTGCCTTTAGCGGCGGATCATTTCCGATATTTTGCAGGGTGTATACGCGCGCAAGAGGGGACAATAGGTGAAATTGATGAGTCAACCGTCGCGTATCATTTTCACGAGCCTCTAGGGGTAGTGGGGCAGATCATCCCTTGGAACTTTCCATTGCTTATGGCTGCTTGGAAACTTGCCCCCGCGCTTGCAGCAGGCAATTGCGTGGTGCTCAAGCCAGCAGAGCAAACGCCGGTCTCTATTTTGTTACTAGTGGAGCTGATAGCCGACTTGCTACCAAATGGTGTCGTTAATATCGTTAATGGCTTTGGTCGAGAAGCCGGTGAAGCACTTGCTACTAGCCAGCGTATCGCAAAGATAGCATTTACAGGCTCAACTCCCGTTGGTTCACATATTTTGAAATGCGCGGCGGAGAATATTATTCCTTCAACCGTCGAGTTAGGCGGTAAATCTCCCAATATTTACTTTAGTGATGTGATGCAAGCGGATGATGACTACTTAAGTAAATGTATTGAAGGGGCAGTACTGGCTTATTTCAACCAAGGTGAAGTCTGTACCTGTCCTTCTCGATTACTCGTACAAGAAGACATATATGATGATTTTATCGCAAAAGTGATTGAGCGAACCAAAGCCATCAAGCGCGGTAATCCACTCGACACCGAAACTATGGTTGGTGCGCAGGCTTCAAAAGCACAGTTTGATAAAATTCTTAGCTATATAGATATAGGTAAAAAAGAAGGGGCTGAAGTTTTAATAGGCGGCGAAGTAGAAAAGCTTGGTGAAGGTTATCATCAAGGTTTTTATATCCAGCCAACCCTGTTAAAAGGCAACAATCAGATGCGTGTATTCCAAGAGGAAATCTTTGGCCCAGTCATTTCTTTATGTACCTTTAAAGATGAGGCTGAGGCATTAAAATTAGCGAATAGCTCAGAGTTTGGTTTGGGTGCAGGCGTCTGGACGCGAGATATGAATCGAGCATATCACTTTGGTCGTCAAATTGAAGCAGGCCGCGTTTGGACTAATTGCTATCATATGTATCCAGCGCACGCAGCATTTGGTGGCTACAAAAAGTCGGGTATTGGCCGCGAAACGCACAAAAAGGCCTTAGATCATTATCAACAAACCAAAAACCTACTGGTGAGCTATAGCACCAGTCCACTGGGTTTCTTTTAGCCATAGCGGGAGATACCTCCCGCAATCTTAAAGCGCTGCGCCGCCCAGCTAGGGTTAAATACAACGGTATAGTGATAGGGCAATCTCTCACATCTCTAACAGAAATAACGTAAAAAGTAGTAATCTAGTACCTATACTCGCTAAATTTAAAGCGCTGATTTTTTTAAAACTATTCCTTATATAACAGTACTTTATTATTTTTCTTGCTTCGAAGTGTATCTTTGGTTGTTTTATGAATATTGTTCGAAAATATAGGCTAATACTTTGGTATACTTGTTTTTTTAAACTAATAACTCTACAATTTTCAACTGATTCTTGGGAGTTCTGGAAAAGAAACTCAAGATTTACACCGCAAATATCACCAATAGCAAACGGAGCTGCTATGTTTAAGTTTATCTCTTGGATCTTTTCGATCACCGCATTTTCACTTTCTTTCTTTTTTATCACGCAAGGCCATTACACGTTGTGTGTGGTGTTACTACTCGCAGGGCTTATTGCTTTGCCAAAGCGTGATACTGAGCTGCAACCGTTAGGTATGCGCTTACATACTAAGCATTTTGCCAATGAATCACGTTCTATCAGTTCAAAAGAAGTCATTAATTTCTTAGTTGCATTTTCACTTGCAGGGCTGAGTCTGGCGTTTCAATGGCAGAGCGTCGTTATATAAAACGGCCAGTCTGATTTTGGGTATCAGCTTGAGGCTGCAAATATGTTTAAACTGATACCTAAAGTTGCTTGTTAAATTTGTGTTAGGGCATCTCCACTTCCTACATGTTGTTCTCAGGCAATCACTCTTGTAACTGGCTAAACTCTACTCGGATATACGTAATTTAGCCGTTTTAAATTGCAAATTCTGAGCGGTCTACCGCAATATTTTATCTTCTTGCAAAGGGTAAGTTTACAGCTTCAATAAAATCCTGAACAATAGTGTGTATAATACGCAAAATGATAAAACAACACAGGTTTTGCTGTTACTTCTATGTTTAACTTATGCTGACGATAAGTCATACGCTTTTGATAGTCTAATTCATTGCTAACTGTTTAATTTACTTTAATAATATACTGTTAGCACAAAGAGCCAAGGGTCAATACCTAGGGTAATACGAGAATGGCAATACTCTTGAAGCTTTCCAGTTAGGCTGATAAATAAAGCGACAATAGGCAAGTTGATTCTTTGCCTAAACTATAGAGTGATTAAGTGAAATCGTGTAATTGATATGTGTGGTTATGTAGTTTATGTGCGAGCTTTTAGGGATGTCGGCAAATGTACCGACGGACATTTGTTTTAGCTTTTCTGGTTTATTAGAGCGAGGCGGTAATACTGGGCCACATAAAGATGGTTGGGGTATTACCTTTTATGAAGGTAAAGGGTGTCGGACATTTAAAGATCCTGAGCCCAGCTGCCAGTCGGAAATCGCTAAATTGGTAAAAGCCTACCCGATTAAAAGCGTATCAGTGATCAGTCATATTAGGCAAGGTAATCGCGGCCGAACCTGTTTAGAAAATACTCACCCATTTACGCGGGAATTGTGGGGCAGAGAAATTACTTATGCGCACAATGGTCAACTGTCTGATTACAAAGACTTAAAAACAGACTTTTATCGCCCAGTGGGCAATACCGATAGTGAGCTGGCCTTTTGTTGGATTTTAGACAAGGTGAGAGAAAAGTATCCTAACAGGCCCTCAAATATGGTGTCAGTGTTTAGGTACATAGCCAAACTTGGGCACACACTTAGGGAGAAAGGAGTGTTTAATATGCTGATCACCGATGGTATTTATGTCTTAGCATATTGCACCAATAACTTACATTGGATAACGCGTAGAGCACCATTTGGCAAAGCAACCCTTATTGACGCTGACATGGTTGTTGACTTTCAAAAGGAAACAACTCCAGACGATGTGGTAACGGTAATAGCGACTCGACCGCTAACAAACGATGAGCAATGGCAAAAACTACAGCCAGGTGAGTTTGCACTATTTAAGCTCGGTGAAAAGGTATAAGTTGCATTAGTTCCTTGCCATCAGCCTACTGGGCATCTGGCAAGGGTCAAACCGAATAATTTTTCGCATCAGTAGCTAGACTAAGCGCTAACTGCACCTAACTATTGATACGTAGGCTGCCACTTAATGTGAATCTAGAAACAATGTGTTAGCTCATTGCTTATCTACACCTCAGGTTATCTAGCTATCTGATTTTGCCTCTAAGGTTTTCAGCTCTATTTGAAATTGTTCCATCCCATCCTTTCCTTTATACATTTTCACAAGCATGTGATCATGATCGGGAGCAAACCATGCTATGGCTTGACGGTCACTGTCGTCATAAATGCGCTTAACTTTTATTGTTTTTACATTTCCAAACGGGAGGGTTATTGTCTCTTCGCCTGCAATTTCAAAGTCATAGCTACGTTGACTGCCTTTTTTGTCAATAATTGGATAGCTAAATTTGGTTTTGCCAGACTTTAAATCTTCCCTCAATTGTACTTGATAGCTAATCAAATCTTGTTGATTTTCGAGCCATTTTACTTTTAACGGATATTTTTCTTCGCTCGAGGTAATGGCATGGTTTTGATGATCGAACTTAATTTTATAGCTTTTATCAGGTCCTGTACCTTCACGCTTCATACTATAGTGAAGTGGACTGATGACATGATCTGATAGCTTAAATAATGACTCCTCAATACGCACATCTGAAAAGATCATCCATTCGATGTCACTTTTATATCGCACTGCATAAGTGGACTCTGCTACTTTGGTGAGTGTCCGAGTTGCTGTGCCATGTACTTCCCCTTTGCGAGAAACTTGGTATTCTGCGTGATATTCTTTTAGAGGATTGGCAATCGTGGAGGTGGAAAGTAGAGCGCTAATACCAATTAGCACAGCGCTCCATTTTTTATTCTTTGATGTACGGCGCACCTTGAACTGGTAAGGTTTTGTTGTCAAAAACAGCATATTCTGCTTCCATGGTTAGTCTTTGTTCGCTGAACCATTTGACCACCAAAGGGTAAAGAATATGTTCTTGCTTATGAACACGTTGTGCTAGTGACTCTGCCGTATCACTGGGAAGAATTGCAACCTTGGCCTGGCAGACTACAGGACCGCCATCTAACTCTTCTGTGACAAAGTGAACGCTAGCACCATGTTCCGCATCGTTAGCATCGATAGCTCTTTGGTGGGTGTTCAGCCCTTGATACTTAGGCAACAAAGAAGGGTGAATGTTCAACATTTTTCCCTTAAATTTTTGCACTAAATATGGAGTTAGAATACGCATAAATCCTGCTAATACAACCAAATCAGGTGTAAAGCGCTCAATTAATTGGCCAAGCGCAACGTCATAGTCCTCGCGTGAGGCAAATTGCTTATGGTCTAATACTTCGGTTGTTATGCCGGCTTGTTGGGCTCTTATCAAACCATAGGCACTGGCTTTATTGCTGACGACGGCAGCAATTTCACCGTTTATATAGCCTGACTTACAAGCGTCTATAATCGCTTGTAAGTTTGACCCGCTACCAGAAATTAATACAACCAGGCGAGTTGGTGCCATTACTCGGCACCACCTAAGATCTCAACTTGTTCTTCACCTGTTTGTGCGTTTTGGATCTCGCCAATGTGCCAAGCATTTTCACCCTGTGCTTTAAGTATTTCAAGGCTCAGTTCTAGTTTGTCAGCTGGAACAACTAGCACCATACCGACACCACAGTTGAATGTGCGGTACATTTCGTGAGTTGCGATGTTGCCATTTTCTTGTAACCAATTGAAGATTGAGGGCCATTGCCAGCTATCCCCTTTGATCACTGCCTTTGCTGACTCAGGTAGCACGCGAGGGATATTTTCCCAAAAACCACCACCTGTAATATGCGAAAGCGCGTGCACATCGACTTCTTTTAACAATGCTAAGATTTGTTTTACGTAAATGCGCGTCGGCTCTAGTAGATGTTCACCCAGTGTTTTACCTTCGAACTCTGCGTTGGTGTCTGCGCCAGAAACCTCTAGTACCTTGCGGATCAGTGAGTAACCGTTGGAATGGGGGCCACTTGAACCAAGCGCAATTAGTTGGTCGCCTGACGCAACTTTAGTCCCATCAATAATTTTAGACTTTTCTACAACACCGGTACAAAAGCCAGCCATATCGTAGTCATCGCCTTCGTACATACCAGGCATTTCTGCTGTTTCACCACCGATAAGTGCACAACCAGATAACTCACAGCCTTTACCGATACCAGATACAACGTCTGCTGCAACGTCAACGTCTAACTTGCCAGTGGCATAGTAATCCAAGAAGAATAGGGGTTCAGCACCTTGGACAATAAGATCATTAACACACATAGCAACTAGGTCGATGCCTACCGTATCATGTTTTTTTAAATCGATAGCTAAGCGTAGCTTAGTACCAACACCGTCAGTGCCAGCAACCAAAACAGGCTCTTTATACCCAGTTGGGAGTTCACATAGTGCACCAAAACCTCCAATACCGCCCATGACTTCTGGACGGCGAGTTTTCTTCACTACGCCTTTAATTCTTTCGACCAATGCGTTGCCCGCATCGATGTCAACGCCAGCGTCTTTATAACTAAGAGACTGTTTTTGTTCGCTCACAGGTTTTCCTCAAAAGTTGCTAGATAGATTTGCTTAGAAACGCCGACATTTTACAACAATTGCATCTGGGCGGCTAGCGACTTTACGAGAAACCCTTTGTATGTGGTCAAAGGTCCTCGATTTATTCGTGAATCTAGTATAGGAAATTGCTAGATGTTTGCTTTCAATGTAAAGGTATTTGACTTGCGTTAGATCAATATTCAGTGGCGGCAGGAGCGTACTATGAAGACAGACCCAATCAAGCAGTAACTTCATGAGATTATTGAAGAACACTGTTGTTAAAGGCGCATTGATTGGGTTTTCTAAACACGAGAATGCGTTTTATACCACCACGATTAATGGGACTAAAAAGATGAATATTGAACGCCACAGTTTAGCAAAAGAGCTACCAGAGTTTAAAGATAGAATTCACGAACTTAAATTGTCAGATGGACACTTCTCAAGGCTATTTAAAGACTATCACGAAGTAGATAATGAAGTGATCCGAATTGAGGATGGCGTAGAACACTCAAGTGATGAATATTTAGAGTCGCTGAAAAAAAAGCGCCTATGGTTAAAAGATCAACTATATAGCATTCTTAAAAGTGCTGAGTGACGATATATAACAATGCGGGCTAAGCTGGCCCGCATGCCTGCCTTTGCTTATCTTTTGCCTCCGTTGATGTCGTTTTGAGCAGGATCAAAATTCTTATCTATACTGTAATCATTGTACTCCTTTCACGATATATCCTTTGATTGCACTCACTTTGGTCATTGCTGGTAGCTTTATTATGGGATTAGCGTTTTCTCCAGCAATAAAGATCTGCCGTTTGACTTCGTCCATGGGGTGGCGTGTTTTGTTGATCCTAATGGCCTTGTTTGAGCTTGGTTACGTAAGCTTTGCGTATTTTATGTATGCTCACCTAGAGAGCATTAGCATTATTGAGCAAGGATTGAGCCTCATCTTATTCTTAGGGTCAATTTTCGTGTTTGTTGTCAATTGCCTTAGCTTGACGAGCTTGCGTGAGCTAGACGAGATAGCAAAACAGGCAAAATATAACGCGGAGCATGATTTTTTAACCGATCTTGAAAATCGGCAGCGCTGTATCGATGCGATAAATGAACGGAAATTACGACAAGTTGATTTCAGTGTTATTCTAGTCGACCTCAATAATTTTAAGCAGATAAACGATGCCAAGGGCCATTTTTTTGGTGATAAATTACTGGTAGCACTTGCGAATAAAATGCGCGCTGCACTATTACCGCGAAGTCAATTATATAGGATGGGTGGGGATGAGTTTATTATCATTATGGATGTCAGTGATGCCAACTGTATCTATTCACAAAATAATGCTTTGCTAAGCGAACTAAGATCGGGGATCGAAATAGAAGACCTAGAACTGGATGTTACCTATAGCGCTGGTGCTAGCTTATGGACAAAACAACGACAGCTAGGGGTCTTTGATCTATTGAAACAAGCTGATATAGCAATGTATTCGGCAAAACACAGCCGCCAAAGTATCGTTATTTTTGACGAAGAACTTCACGAAGGAGTTGAAGCTGAGTTTCAATTACTTACAAACCTAAAAACGGCATTGGCACGGGGGGAATTAACGCTTTATTATCAGCCGATTGTGTGTACACAAAGCGGCGATATTTATGGTGTGGAGGCATTACTGCGGTGGCCGCAAGCTGACGGCACTGTGATTATGCCTGATAAGTTTATTACATTGGCTGAGCGGAACAACTTAATTAAGCAATTGAGTGCGTTTGTTATTAACCGTGTGTTTCAGGACTTAGTAATTTTGCTGGAAGTACATTCAAGTTTAGAAGTGCATATTAATCTTTCATGCCAAGACTTTGTGGAGCAAAATTTGATAAGCACACTAGCAATGTTGTTAGATACGCACCAAATTGATCCTAAGCATGTCGTTTTCGAATTAACCGAAAGTACGGTAATGCAGGAAGTCGAAAAAGCACGAAGCCTAATTGAAACCTTAATTGAAATGGGATTTTCGGTGAGTATTGATGACTTCGGTACTGGTTTTTCCTCCTTTTCAATTCTCAAGGAGTTGCCAATCTCACAAATAAAGATTGATGGCTCTTTTGTCAGTCTCAGCCATGAGAGTGAGAAAGATCAAGCGATTGTAGAAACCAGTATGTTTCTTGCCCGTAAACTTAACTGTAGTATAGTCGCCGAAGGTGTTGAGAGCGATGCCTGTTTACAGTACTTATCCCGCTTGGGTTGCCCTTACATCCAAGGCTTTCAAATTTGTGAACCACTATCATTGAGCGAGTGTATCAAATGGATGAACTCAAGATTAATGGTCAAAGGAGCGATGAAGCGCCTAGATGGGCGATAGCTAAAAAGTCAGTTTTGGTCTTGGCGGCACAAAACCATACATCTGCTCAAAGCCTGGTATTTCATTTTCCCAAATCGGTATTTCTTCACCTATATAAGCACGAAATGCGTCGAGGAATAGGCGTGTTCTTACAGGGAGATCACGATGAGGGTAAAGTGCGTACATCGCTGCAAAATCAATGAGCTTTGTCTCGGTAAGCAGTGGCTGCAGTTTTCCGTCGGCTACCTCTTGGCCAACTAAAAATGCGGGGGCGACGATGTAACATGTTCCGGATAGCACGCTTTCTAAAAGAGTATCACCATCATTCGTTCTGAAGATACTCTTAATTGGCATTTGTTGCTCTTGGTTATTTTCATCCAAATAAGTAATGCTGGTGAAACGTAATGCGTCACTGGCGTAACTTGCAGCTGGGAGTTGAGTTAATTCTTCAAGTGTCGTCGGTGTGCCATGTGTTTTTAAAAAGGTTGGGCTGGCTACTATCAAAAAACGATTACGTGCGATGCGCCGTGCTATCAAAGAAGAGTCTTTTGGCTCGCCGACACGAAAAGCTAAGTCAAATCCTTCACCGACTAAGTCAACCAGCCTGTCTTCTAGCCTGAGCTCGACTTCAACGTGAGGAAAACGTTTTTGGAAATCATTAATAACCGGCTGTACATAGCGTCTACCGACAACTGTTGAGCTGGCGATTTTGAGCAATCCCTTTGGCTCTGTGTGGTAATTTTGCGCGATCCGCTGTGTATCACTTAGCAGTAAACGCAGCTCTTCAGCTTTTTTTACCATTTCAGATCCTGCTGAGGTTAATGAGAAAGAACGTGTTGTTCTATTCATTAGCCTTACTCCAAGCTCTTCTTCAAGCTTGGTCATCTGCTTGGAAATGACTGAACGGTCAATGTTGCGAAGTTGTGCGGCGCTTGCAAATGAACCGCGTTCTACAACGTCTAAAAAGATTAATAATCGGCTGCTAATATCCATAGTGCAAAAAAGTTCACTGATACTGATGCCATTGTGACACTAAACAATTGGAATTGCGAGGGGCATATTTACACTAATAAAGTTGTGGCAAATAGCTAACAATGGTTTAATGAAAATAGACGCATAGCTTCTAAGCGTATTACATTATTTTGAAGCATAACGTAAAGGCACAAGATGAAAGCAGTCCGATTCAAACATACAAATGGACTTACCTTCGAGCAGGGAGAGATTAATTTACCCGAGGCGAACGATGATCAAGTTTTGATCAAAGTTGAGCATGTTGGTTTAAGCTTTATCGATACTAAAGTCGCCAATTGTCCTTGTGAAGACACACCAAATCGTGTGTTTGGTATTGACGCGGTAGGCACTGTTGAGAAAGCTTGTAAAACAGGCTTTCCTGAACCCGGCACTCGGGTATTTTGGCATGGAGATATACGTGAGCAGGGCACAATGAGCGAATTTGCAATCGTCCCTAGTCATGCCTTAACTGTGCTACCAGCCAATGTCGATGGTAAGCTTGCAGCCGCGGCAATCGCGCCGGCTATGTGTGCATTAATCGCGCTATTCAAATTACAGCTGAATCGTGGTGATACCATACTTATTGAAGCGGCACATCATCCAGTTGGACAAATGGCGGTACAGTTTGCAAAGCAGCTCGGAGTTGGTGTTGCTGCTTGTACACAGGCAAAGCATAAAAAGCTGGTGGAACAACTAGGTGCAGATCTGGTTTATACAGAAGATAATCTGTCTGCTTTAGCCGAGAGGTTACAGCAACATTTTGGTGAAGCAGAGGTTCAAGGTGCATTAGACCTTACCGGCACACAAACACAGCAATTGATCAATCATTTGGTTTTTTGTGGACGAGTGAGTTGTTTAGCTGGGTTACCTGCAATTGAACAGCATGTACTGATGAAAAAGGCACCTAATATTGGCATTGTATCTTTATGTGGGAGCTGGCTTTCTAACAGTGTCTGTGCACAGCAAAGAATGGCATTTATTGGCAATGTACTGGCCGAAAAGCTAGAAAAAGACGAAGTAAAGTTGTCCCACTTAGGATCCGTCCTAGCTAATAACGACATTCTCATCGAGACACTCGATAAGCTTGCTGATGATGAAAATATTACTTTCTTCTGTGCTGAGATGCCGTTTAACTAATTCTTGCTTTTTAGGGTGCCAAGGCTGCGTGTAAACCCAGCCTAGCACTTCTGCAATATTTGATACATTTTCTGACATTTTTTCTTATCTGAACACCGTATACTCAAGCTACCACTAGGCTATGGCAGTAAAGTGCAGTAAACCCTTCTGTCCATACTGTTAGTGGTGCTTGTACCGTATTAATACCAATTTGACTCAATACTTGCTCAATTTGAAGGAGTAAGTCTGGCGCGAACTACGTTAAGGTTTTTTGTCTGGAAATAGATCGTTTAGTTAAGCGGATCGGTATTAATCGTGTCATCTCATATTTTATAATTGGTTTATTGATGTCAACACAGCATCAATTTGGTGCGAATTGATATGTTTATTTGCACTCGTCAAATTGGATAGACTAGTGCCCAAGGTTTAATAAGGATTAAACGATGAAAAAGTTACTCATTATTTTTAGTTTACTCGTTTTTTCGAGTATTGCTGTGGCGAATACTTCTCCATACACGCTAATCAATCAGGTAGGCGATAAGCTTTTTACAGATATTAAAGCGGTAAATAAAGAAGGAAAGGCAACTGAAACCGAAATGAAGGGGATTGTACGTAGTCGCCTTATGCCACACATTGATGTGAAGTTTGTTTCTTTCAAGCTGCTTGGCAAGCATATCAAAGGGCTAAAAAGAGATGAAGCGGTCGACTTTATTAATGCCGTTGACGATTATTTAGTGGCAACATATGCCAGCGCACTT